>NZ_JABKCA010000008.1 GCF_013166655.1 Lentimicrobium sp. L6 | reverse complement strand
ATTGACAAATATTTTTGCGTAAAAATCAATTCCCCCAGAATTTCAACTTGACCCCTTAATCTATCTATTAAAGATTATAAACAGATTTTTTAAGAAACCAACCTAAGTCCATTCAATTTGAGATCCAAAGTAACTAGAATATTGAGTTTTAGATTTGAAAGTAAGATGTAATTGAAATATTTTGAAATATTAAAATGAAAAGCTACTACCTTCTATGGCTTAATAAGAAATTCAGGAGCTCAAAGTAAATGGTCATAAGCTGAAAAAGTTTCTGCTCTATAACCTATTCGAATTAAAAAAAACTCAGGGATAATTTCATGCTCCCAATAGTTCTCCATTTTGAAATTACAAAATCTATTCCCATTTCTCATATGTTTTTTTTATTTGGGGATAACATTTCAATCGAGTTTCCATTCTATCCCCCAAATAAAAAATCCGATAAGCTAAAAACTTATCGGATTATGATACTTTTCTGTGATCCCGCTGGGATTCGAACCCAGGACCCACGGCTTAAAAGGCCGTTGCTCTACCAACTGAGCTACGGAATCATGCTCGATTGCGGGTGCAAAAGTAGTAGTAAATTTTAAATCTGCAAGAGTTTTCAAAAGAATATTTCAAAAAAAAATGAAATAATTTATAAGCCCCAATAAATCAGTATTTTGAAAATCGAAAAAAAAACAAATAAAATCTCGATGAGCGCCCTGTAAATAGCCTTACCCATAAAATTATCGAATTATTTGCAAATGAAAATAAGCTATTCGCTACTAATTCAGTGAAAAAGGCTATTTTTGCAGCCGAAAAATAGAAGAATGGGAAATTATTTAGCAATAGTAGGAAGACCCAATGTGGGCAAATCAACATTATTCAATCGTTTGACAAAGTCACGTCAAGCTATAGTAGAGCCTACTAGCGGCGTTACACGCGATCGGCACTATGGACAATCGCATTGGAATGGTGTAGAGTTTAATGTGGTTGATACAGGTGGATATGTAATGGGATCTGATGATATCTTTGAAGAAGAAATCAGAAAACAAGTGCAATTGGCCATTGATGAAGCGGATGTTATTCTCTTTTTGGTTGATGTAAAAGATGGAATTACTCCTCTTGATGAAGATGCTGCTGAAATGCTTCGTACTTCCAATAAAACCATTTTTCTAGTTTCTAACAAAGTGGATAATTCAGCTATGTATGTAAATAGTGCTGAGTTTTATGCTTTAGGATTAGGTGAAGTATATAGTATTTCAGCTATCAATGGTTCAGGAACAGGTGATTTATTGGATGTAGTTATTCCAGCTTTTCCTAAAGAAGCGCCAGAACCTATAAATGATAATATTCCTAGATTTACTGTTGTTGGTCGCCCTAATGTTGGGAAATCGAGTTTGGTGAATGCTTTATTGGGCGATGAAAGAAATATCGTAACTAATATTGCGGGGACTACACGTGATACTATTCATACTGAATACGACAGATTTGGATTCAAATTCAAATTGGTAGATACAGCCGGAATTAGAAAAAAAGCCAAAGTAAATGAGGATATTGAGTTTTATAGTGTTTTGCGTTCACTTAGGGCTATAGAAAATAGCGATGTTTGTGTTTTGATGATTGATGCCAATGAAGGCTTCGAAGCTCAAGATTTAGCCATTCTCTCTGTCATTCAGAAAAATAATAAGGGTGTTGTTATTGTCGTGAATAAATGGGACTTAGTTGAAAAAGGTTCTAATACTCATCTAGAGTTTGCTGAAAAAATTCGTCAAAGAACAGCTCCATTTACCGATATTCCTATCGTTTTTACTTCTGTGATTACTAAGCAAAGAATTCATAAAACTTTGGAGACTATTCATGAAGTATATGAGAATAGAACAAGAAAGATCACAACAAGTAAGTTGAATGATATCATGTTACCTATTATCGAGTCTGTTCCTCCTCCGCAAGCCAGCAGAGAGCGTTATATTCGTATTAAATACGTGACCCAGTTAAAAACTCACTATCCTTCATTTGTTTTCTTCTGTAACCTTCCGAATGAGGTGAAAGATCCTTATTCACGTTTCCTCGAAAATAAACTTCGTAAGAACTTTAATTTTAATGGAAGCCCCATGAAATTGTTTTTTAGAGATAAATAATGGCAGGAGTTCGCATTGATAAATATCTTTGGGCTATTCGTCTTTATAAAACACGAAGTATTTCTGCTGAAGCCTGTAAAAATGGTCGTGTAAAGATTGATGATGTAGCTGTAAAAGCTTCACGTGAGGTCAAGGTTGGTGATGTGATTGAATTGCGAGTGAATATCATGAATAAAGTGATAGAAGTCGTAGACGTCATTAAAAACAGAATGAGTGCTAGCCTTGCTGTGCAAAAATATAAAGATATTACTCCTCAAGAAGAACTCGAAAGAGTGGAAATGATTAATGAAATGCGAACAGAACACCGCGATAGAGGGGCAGGTCGCCCAACTAAAAAGGATAGGAGAGAGCTTTCTAAAATTAAGATGGACTAATGTCTAGCTCTCATCCATATTTAAAAAGCTTCCTCATCTATTTAAAGTTGGAGAAATCTTTGTCTCCAAATAGTATTGAAGCTTATGAGAATGATATCATTAAGCTTCTTTCTTTTTGTCAAATTCCTAGTCCTAGTTTAAGTCTGAAAGAAATGAGTTTGCAGAATTTGCAAACTTTTATCCAATGGTTAGCAGAAATTGGATTAAGTGCCCGTTCTCAAGCACGCATTATTTCTGGAGTGAAAGCCTTCTATAAATTTCTATTGCTAGAAAATATCATTGAAGACGACCCAACAGATTTATTAGAGTTACCTAGATTGGGAAGAAAACTTCCAGAGACTTTAAGCCTTCCGGAAATTGATTCCATGATAGGTGAGATTGATAGAAGTAAACCTGAAGGGGAGCGCAACAAAGCGATTCTAGAGACTCTATATTCCTGTGGCCTTCGTGTAACAGAATTAGTAGAGCTAAAAATCTCAAATATTTATCCAGAGGAGTCTTTTATTAGAGTGATTGGTAAAGGCGATAAAGAAAGGCTGGTTCCCATTGGTGGTCAAGCCTTGCAACAGATTGCCTTATATGTAGATCAAGTACGTGTGCATGTTGATGTGAAAAAAGGTTTTGAGGATTTTGTATTTCTCAATAGAAGAGGAGCCAAGCTCACTAGAAATATGATTTTCATCATCATTAAAGATTTAGCTGAACGTGCTGGTATTCATAAAAATATCAGCCCGCATACCTTCCGTCATTCCTTCGCTACCCATTTGGTAGAAGGCGGTGCTGATTTACGAGCTGTACAAGAAATGCTTGGTCATGAGTCTATTATCACTACCGAAATTTATACCCACCTCGACAGAAGCTTTTTAAGAGCAGAGATATTGAATCACCATCCTCGGAATAAGCAGTGATTTTTTAATTTCAGAAAAAGTAAGTCTTTTGTATTCTTGTTAACCTTTGATTGATTTATAATCTTTAGCATTATTTTTTATCAAAATACCCCAATAAAAGAGTCCATCAATAAGCCCCAATAATTAGCATTTTTTATCATCATTTTTTCAATTACATTTTATACTTTTGCAGCCATGGAAGAAATGATATTAATACTTGATTTTGGCTCACAGTATACTCAGCTTATTGCTCGAAGAATCAGAGAGTTAAATGTTTATTGCGAAATACATCCTTATAATAAAATTCCAGAAATGGGTTCTCATATTAAAGGTGTAATTTTATCAGGAAGTCCTTTTTCTGTAAGAGATGAGGATGCTCCAAAACCTGATTTAAGTGCCATCAGAAAAACATTCCCACTGTTGGGTGTATGTTATGGTGCACAGCTTTTATCTCAATATGATGGTGGAGAAGTGATGCCATCTGAAATTAGAGAATATGGTAGAGCTAACCTTTCTTATATTGATGATACTCATGAGTTGGTGAAAGGAATGACTAATGGCAGTCAAGTATGGATGTCGCATGGTGATACTATTTTAAATATTCCAAAAGATTTTGAAATTATTGCCTCTACTTATGATGTGAAGGTTGCTGGTTATCATATAAAAGGTGAACAAACCTATGGTATTCAATTCCATCCTGAGGTTTATCACTCTGTAGAAGGAGCCAAGCTATTACAGAATTTCATTGTAGATGTTTGTGGTTTATCACAATCATGGACTCCAGATTCTTTTGTTGATATTACTGTTGCAGAGCTTAAGGAAACTTTAGGGGACGATAAAGTAGTGCTAGGATTGTCTGGAGGAGTTGATTCTTCGGTAGCAGCACTTTTATTGCACAAAGCTATTGGCAAAAATCTTCACTGTATTTTCGTTGATAATGGTTTATTGAGAAAGAACGAGTTTGAAGAAGTTCTAGAATCATATAAACACATGGGACTGAATGTGAAAGGCGTGGATTCTGCCGATAGATTCTATAAATCATTAGAAGGTTTAACCGATCCTGAAGGCAAAAGAAAAGCTATTGGCAAAACTTTTATAGAAGTATTTGATGATGAAGCTCACCTTATTCAAGATGTGAAATGGTTGGCACAAGGTACTATATATCCTGATATCATTGAATCGGTTAGTGTAAAAGGCCCATCAGCAACTATCAAATCTCACCATAATGTGGGGGGCTTACCTGATTATATGAAGTTAAAAATAGTGGAGCCATTAAAAACTCTTTTCAAAGATGAAGTGAGAAGAGTAGGACGAGCTATGGAAATGAAATCTGAATTACTCAAACGTCATCCTTTCCCAGGTCCTGGTTTAGGAATTCGAATTCTTGGAGATGTTACTCCGGAAAAAGTGAGAATTCTTCAAGAGGTAGATCATATCTTTATTCAAGGCTTGAAAGACAATGGTCTTTATGATATGGTTTGGCAAGCAGGAGCCATGTTCCTTCCTATCCAATCGGTAGGAGTTATGGGTGATGAAAGAACTTACGAGAATGTTGTTGCCTTAAGAGCTGTTTCATCAACAGATGGAATGACAGCCGATTGGTCACATCTACCATTTGAGTTTTTAGCCAAGGTTTCCAACGATGTGATAAATAAAGTTAAAGGAGTAAATAGAGTCGTTTACGATATCAGTTCCAAACCACCTGCTACCATTGAGTGGGAATAGAAAAAACAAAAAACAGCCTTGTATTTTAATTCAAGGCTGTTTTTTTTCTTAAAGGATAAGTATTTATTATAGATAATATAAAAAGATATCGCGCAATTACTTCACCAACCGAATACTTAATTCTTCATTATCTTTTAGCGCATTGATAAAATGCTTAGAGTTTACTTTAGTAGGAATATTCATATGTAATATCTCATTATTTTCATCGATAACTTGCACATTGATGGGCGTTTTGCCACCACCGGTTTCAATAACAGTATTCAGATTATCTATCAATTGAGAAGATACATTATGTAATTTGATGCTAAGGTCAATTCTCCTTACATATTTCTCCATCACTTCAGATAACAGTTCTATAGCATTGATTTTGAGTTCAAACTCATCACGCCAACGGGGTTTTTCTGGAGCTACTTTTAAAAGAACATATTGGTCTTTTCTACTCAAAATACTCTTGTATTTCTCGAAATTTTCGCCAAACATATTGATTTCCAATGAACCTGTATAATCCTCCACAGTGAATCTACCAAATGGCTTTCCTGTTTTGGTCATCATCGTGGTGCTAGCAGGGATAGAGATAATACCTGCTATGGTATATGGCTTGTCTCTAAGTAGCTTCAGCTCATCGGTTTCAGGCTTTTTACCATCTTTGTCCTTTTCGGTATTCATCACAATTTGATTCAGCCTTTCCATCACAGCATTGAAGCTTTTGATATCGCTATTGCAAAATTGCTTAAGTTCCATACTATAAGTATCTAGAGGATGGCCAGATAGATAAAATCCTACCACATCATTTTCCCTTTTTAATGATTCGAGTTGTGACCAAGGTTCAGTCTCTGGAATTTCTGGATCAGGCAATTCTACAGAGCCTAAGTCTCCAAATAAACTTCCTTGATTAGAGTTTTGTTCCGCTTGAAACTTATGTCCATATTGAATGATTTTCTCTAAAAAAGTTGAGCCATTTTCCATATGGAAGAAGACATGACGTGGTGTTTTCTCAAAACTATCGAAAGCACCGGCATAGACCATAGATTCTAAACTCTTCTTGTTAACTGAACGAAGGTTAACTCGTTTGACCATGCCAAAAATACCTTTATACTTGCCATTTTCTCTGCGTTCCTCTATAATCATATCGGCAGCAGCACCTCCAACTCCTTTGATGGCATTTAATCCAAAGCGAATATCTCCATCTTTATTAACTGCAAAATTAGTTCCTGATTCATTAATGTCTGGACCTAAAACCTTAAATCCTTGATTTCTGCAATCATCGATAAAGAATGTCACTTTCTCAATATCACTCATATTATTACTCAGTACAGCGGCCATAAATTCAGCTGGATAATGGGCTTTTAAATATGCCGTTTGATAAGAAACATAGGAATAACAAGTGGCATGAGATTTATTGAAAGCATATTTAGCAAAAGCTTCCCAGTCACCCCAAATTTTATTGATAAGTTTGTCTGGATTCTTTTTTGTCTCCGTACATTCCTTCATGAATCGCTCATTAGCTTTACAACCTTCAATAAATAATACTTTCAACTCATCCATCATGGCTTTAATCTTCTTACCCATGGCTTTACGGAGTGAATCGGATTGTCCACGAGTAAAATTAGCCAGCTGGCGAGAAAGAAGCATCACCTGTTCTTGGTAAACTGTGATACCATAGGTTTCTTCCAGGTATTCTTTCATCATTGGAAGATCGTATTCAATGGGTTCTAAACCATTTTTTCGCTTTACAAAACTAGGAATATATTCTAAAGGACCAGGACGATAGAGCGCATTCATAGCAATCAAATCCTCAAAACGAGTGGGCTTTAATTCCTTAAGATACTTTTTCATTCCAGCCGACTCAAACTGGAATAACCCGGTAGTATCGCCATCAGAATATAATTGGTAGGTCTTTTCATCTTCCAAGTTTACATTCTCAATATCTATTTCAACACCTTTCGATTCTTTGATATTCTCAACGGCATGCTTAATAATGGTCAGAGTTTTTAAACCCAAAAAATCCATCTTTAATAAACCAATATCCTCAACATGCTTTCCATCATACTGAGTTACATATTTTAATTCTGAATCTTTTGCAGTACTAATAGGAACATAATTCTCTAAATCTTCTTTGCCAATAATAACACCACAAGCATGAACACCAGTATTTCTAACTGAGCCCTCCAATACTTCGGCATATTTTAATACATCGGCAGCCTCGCCTTTTCCTCTTTTTATATTATTCAGTTCAGGAACTTCTTTAAAAGCATCCTTTAATGAAATACCCGGTCGAGTTGGTACAAGTTTTTGGAGTAACATGGTTTCTGATAGTGGATATTGCTGTACTCTACCCACATCTCGAATAGCTGATTTTGCTGCCAAACTACCGAATGTCACAATGTGAGCTACTCGTTTCTCACCATATTTATTCACTACCCATTCCATGATTCTTCCTCTACCTTCATCATCGAAATCGATATCGATATCGGGCATGGACACACGATCAGGATTCAGGAATCTCTCAAACAGTAGATTATATTTTACAGGATCTATTTCTGTGATACGAAGAGAATAGGCCACAGCAGAACCAGCAGCAGAGCCACGACCGGGACCCACTACAACTCCCATATTTCTTGCTGCAACCAAAAAATCCCAGACAATAAGGAAATAGCCAGGGAATCCCATCTTTTTGATAGTTTCCAGTTCAAAATCTAAGCGCTCAATGAGTTCTTCTGTTAGAACTGCTCCCCAACGAATATGTGCTCCTTCATAAACAATATGCCTGAGATATTCATTTTCATCGGTAAAACCCTCAGGAAGAGTAAAGTCAGGCATGATAGGCTTGGAGTTCAGAGGGTAATTCTCCACCTTATCAACTATTTCTTGAGTATGAGCAATGCACTCAGGATGATCCTTAAATAGTTCAATCATCTCTTTCTGAGTTTTGAACCATTCTTGACCTGAATACCTAAGACGGCTTGGATCATCAATGTTTTTTCCAGTACTGATACAGATTAATCGATCTTGAGCTCCAGAATCTTCTTTATTTACAAAATGGACATCATTGGTGGCAACTACTTTGATTCCGTATTTATGGCCCATTTCCAAAAGTTTCTGATTAACAAAAACCTGGTCTTCATATACTTTACTATCTAATTCTGGATCTCCTGACTGATGCCTTTGGAGTTCGAGGTAAAAATCTTCGCCAAATAAATCTTTATACCAAAGGGCAGCTTTTTCTGCTTCTCCTTGGCTTTCATTCATCAGTTTTTGATTCACTTCACCGCCTAAACAAGCTGAAAGAGCAATTAATCCTTCTGAATTCTGACTTAATAATTCTTTATCTATACGTGGTTTGTAATAATTTCCTTCTAACCAAGACAGACTCACCATTCTCATCAAGTTCTGATAGCCAGCTCTATTTTTTGCCAATAACACCAAATGCCAACCGCTACCGTCAATTTTGGCTTCTTTTCGGTGCATTCCTCTTCGTGCCACATAAACTTCACAGCCTAAAATTGGCTTTAAACCTTTTCCGGTTAGTATTTTGTGAAATGTTTTTACTCCGAACATATTACCATGATCGGTAATGGCAACAGCTTCCATTCCATCATTTAAAGCTTTTTCTGCTAAACGGGGAATAGAAGTCGCTCCATCTAGGATAGAGTATGGGGTATGTAAGTGTAAATGTGAATATTTTAGCTCTCCAGTAAGGATAGTCTTGGTCTTTACAGTACCTTTTTCTAATTCAGTTTGAATACTGATTTCTGGGGAGTCTGATTCATCTAGATCAACTGCATCATAGGGTTGAGTATTTAAACCTATAGCTTGGATAGTATTTGGGTTTGCCAGTTGAAAAGCCTCAAATTGTTCTTCAGAAAAATGCAATTTCCCTGCTTCAATAACTTTGAGTCGAACAAGTTCGAGAAAACAACGAGCGGTGGCTTCCACATCGGCAGCAGCATTATGTGCCATATCGAAGGCTTCCCCAAATAATTTCTCATGGAGTTCGCCAAGTTTGGGCCATTTAAACTTTCCTCCTTTTCCACCAGGAATAGCACAATAATTTGTCGATTCATTTTTAGTATCTAAACTGGTACGCTCAAAAAGGGGAGTATCGATGTCTTTCCTATGAAACTCAGCCCCAATGATATTATTATCAAATTCAATATTATGGCCAACAACAAAAGTAGTTTTCTTAAGCGTCTCGTTAAACTCATCCAAGACCATACTTAAGGCAACTCCCTGTTTTTCTGCTCTTTCAGTGGTGATACCATGTACCTTAACTACAGCATAGGGGATTTCATATCCTTCAGGTTTAATGATGTAGTTTTTAACTTCCACCAATTGGCCTTTATCATCATGCAATTGCCAAGAAATTTGGACCATACGTGGCCAATTATCCGAATTGGTGATAGGTGCATTATAATCCTTAGGTAAACCAGTGGTTTCAGTATCGTAAATTAAAAACATAGAACAGAATTAGGTTGAAAATGAGCCTTCAAAAATACCCAAAAACAACATAAGTATCTGGCTTGTTAATAATTTATATGTGACAGAAAACTAGTTATTTAGTATCATTGTTAATAAGTTGGACTAAATGTGAAAAACTGAAAGCTTTGGTCCATCTTATCGCACGATAAATTTATAGTTAACAGATTGAATATTTTCTATTAGTCTTAATAGATAGATTCCGTTTTCTATATATCCAATATTAATTTGAGTTTCATTAAAGCTTGAGTGTTGAATATACCCACTTCTAACCAACTTACCAGCAGCATTTAGAATCTGATAATTGGTTTCTTTGGATAAGTTCTCCGCTCTGATGTTAAAGACTCCTTCATTTGGATTAGGATAGATGATGTAGATATCTTTATCCAATTCTGAAATTCCAAAAGCATCTTTAGGATATAAATGTAAGACGAAAGTGTCAGACCAACTTTCCTCATTGGTGGTGATGATAAATACAAAAGACACATCTTTCTCTATACAGTTTTCATTAATTGTAAACTCATATCCGCCATTGCTCCATACTTCTCCATCTGAAATGATATCATTATATGTTTTGTGATCACTTGTAATAGTAATATCTAGATCGCTACAGATAATGACCGCAGAAACTCAGCTAGCCGTTTCAACCCCAGAATTAAAAATGCTTACTGGCATTACAATATTTTCTCCACCTTCTGCAATTTCATCAATATCAAAGCCATCAGGAGCAAAGGCATGAGTGTTTTAAATCAGGTGAGGTTCTCCTGTAAATGGTTTAATGATATATTGGGAATATGCCTTGGAGGTAAAAAATACAAATACGCTAAAAAGTAAATAGAGATTTTATTTAAGATTTGTATAATCTCTTTCTACCTTACATACCCTAATTCTATATGACTCATACCACTTTTCTTTGCCCAATTTTTGAGCTATGATATGATCGGTTTGCAGCTTCCAGTTTTTGATAGATTCCTCATCTTTCCAATAGGAAACCGTTATACCTATTTCTTCTCTTGCAGATTCAATTCCCAAGAATCCATCTTGTTTTTCAGCTAGTTCTAGCATTTTATTAGCCATTATTTCATATCCATCAGTTGAGGCATTCATAATAGAAGTAAATATAACTGCGTAATAGGGAGGTTGATGAGTTTTTGCTATCATTTATCCAATTTTTAATCCGTTTTTCACTTTTTTATCTGCACTTAACAAAACAACTTCGCCATTTTCTTCATAGATACCTAAAACCAAACACTCACTTTTAATCCCTGCAATTCTTTTTGGCGGGAAATTTACAACTGCAATTATTTGTTTACCTATGAGATCATTTGTTTGGTAATGAACAGTTATCTGAGCAGATGAGGTTTTAATACCCCATTCTCCAAAGTCAATTTCCAAAACGAAAGCTGGCTTTTTAGCTTTCTGCAAAACATCAACTGATAGAATAGTACCTACTCTAATATTTACCTTTTCAAAATCTGACCAATTAATTGTTTCATCCATAACTTTAAGTTTCAAAACAAAGATAGTAGGATACTAAATAATTCTAGAAAAATATATAAAACTCTTTTTTGTTATTTATTTCGCAAAAATCCTCAACAAGATTAATGATAGTTCTTAATATATTATTTTTGACCTTAAATATTAATTATAAAAACGATTATGGCTTTCTATCAGTTTTATAGAGAACAAATGATTAGCGCTAGCATTGATGAGGTTTGGGATTTTATTTCATCCCCACAAAATTTGAAGAAAATTACTCCAAAAGAAATGGGTTTTGATATTAGAACTAAAGACCTTCCAAATAGAATATATGAAGGAATGATTATAAGTTATACTGTGAAGCCAATATTAGGAATTAAGACCAATTGGGTGACAGAAATAACTCATGTAAAAGACAAAGAGTATTTTGTGGATGAGCAAAGGATTGGACCTTATTCTATGTGGCACCATCAGCATATGATAAAAAAGCAAGGCAATCATGTGATAATGAAAGACATTGATAGTTATCAACCTCCATTTGGTTTTTTAGGTGCAATGGCCAATAAAATGATCATTGAGAATAAGTTGAATGAGATTTTTGATTACAGAACTCAGGTTCTCAATAAACTATTCCCAAGCCATTAACCTTATTTAGATTTCCATCTATATTGTTTCAAATTCCCCACTTTTTTGAGTAATAATTATTCACTAAAAAATTTTATTTTACCCATGAATTATAGGATTGGTTTCATATTTATTATTGCCATATTTTTTTCCTCTTGCCATTTGATAAGAGGTCCCCTAGATGCTTCCGTTAAAAAGAGCATGACATTCCATGAAAATTTTGACATGCAAAATCATTTCGATAATTACTGGGAAGATGACTCTATGAATAGTCCAAGCTCATACTATCTAGAGGATGGTCATTTGAAGATAATGACTAGACCGCAAACTAAAGATAGGGTGAAGGTAAAATCGAAAAGGAGTGATTTTGGACAGGGTACTTATGAGTGGAGAATCTTTGTGCCAAACTTCAATTTAAACGACCAATGTAATATTGGAGCTTTTTTGTATCATTCTGGAGAGATGGAATATGAGCTGGATTTTGAAGTTGGATCAGGAACAAGGAAACATCGTAATGATTTATCAGCAAACCCAAATGAAGTGATAGTATATTGTACTTCTCAAAATAAACCACATCATTCAGAACGTTTTTTAATTGAATCGGAAAAGTGGCACCTTTTTAAAATGACTTTGGAAAAAGGTAGAAGAGGACATTACTTAGTGAAATGGTATATCAATGATATTTTGGTCAAAACTTTACAAACCAAGATCAAAACCAAAATCACTTTTTCAGTACACAATAGTCTTGAAAATTTGTCATTTGTGGGGGAGCAACTACCGATAAGAAAGAATGAGGTCCTCTTTGATAGTTTTGATTTTGAATAAGAAAGGTTGTGTTTTATCCACGTCTCATAATTCCATAAAAAAGAATCTTCAAAACATAATCCACTCGTCTTTCTAAATTCTTTTTTGCTCCTTTAATCAAGAGAGGAGCCTCCAAACCCTTTATGGCTGTTACCAATGCAATAGCGGCAATCTCAGTATCTTGAATATTAAACTCTCTACTTTTTACCCCTTCCGATAATATGCTTTGTAAAATACTGATTTCCTTTTGATGATATTTGTTTTGAAGTTTTTCAATAAAATCCATGTTTCGAATAAAATTATTCTCCAGCACATCATAGAAATTAGATAATTCTCTAATTTTATTTAATCGAGTAAATACATAGAGTCTGAATTTTTCCTTGGCAGGAATGGGTTGGTCTATTTTACGCATAATATCATCAAATAGCAAACCAGATTCCGTTTCTACCACTGCTTCATAAATCTCTTCCTTACTTTTAAAATAATAGTAGATACTACTTTTGCCTTTTTGAGCTCCTTCAGCTATATCATCCATTGTAGTTTTTTTATAACCATATTTAGCAAAAACGGCTCTGGCTACATCTATAATTTTCTCGCGTACTTTGGTTTTATTGCCCATTAAATTTGAATATTTAAAATTTCGACTAAAAGAGTAAAGAGTTCTAATAATGCAAATATATTTATAATAATTAATGCAGCAGCACTTTAGATGGATTAATTTAAGATTAATTTGCCTTGAATTAATTTACAATGGCCCATTCTGGAAAATTCAACATATCCTGACTAAACGCAAAAGAGCCGAAGAAGTAAACCCATAAACTCACAATAATCACAGCAATAATATTAATTAAGAAACCTGTTCTAATCATATCCTTTATCTGAATTCTATTTGTTCCAAAGACAATGGCATTTGGTGGCGTGGCAACTGGTAGCATAAAGGCTAGTGATGCAGCTAATGTAGCAGGCAACATAAACAATAGAGGATTGATTTGGATACTCACGGCCAAGCCTGCTAATATGGGTAATAGCATCTCAGTAGTAGCAGTATTCGAAGTTAGTTCTGTTAAAAAAGACATGAGTAATGTGATGATAATAACCACAAATAGTGGAGGATAGGAACTGACCCAGCTTAATGATTCTCCAAACCACATGGATAATCCTGATTCTGTAAACCCACTAGCTAAAGCAAAGCCTCCACCAAATAAAAGTACAATTCTCCAAGGAAGTTTAGCTATTACATCGCTCTCTAATATTCTATGCTGTCCTTTTTTAGTCGGAATAAGAAAAAGTGTACTCGACAATAATATGGCTATGGTTCCGTCATTAATAAAAGAAGGTTCGGGAAATAATTCACTCCAACCCGGTATGCTGAATCCTCCCAAATTGATACCACTATGGGTAATCCATAATAAGGCCATGCTTACAAAAATGGTAAAAACTACTTTTTCTTCAAAACTCGATTTCCCTAACTTTTTATATTCTGTTTTAAATACTTCTTTGGAAGTATTATTCCAATCCTTACCAGGATGGTATAAATACAATAGCCAAAAAAAGATGATGATAAAAAGAACAATAGTTAGGGGTAAGGCAAATATAAACCATGAGATGAAGTTGATTTCTGGAGCTAGTGGAAATATAATATTATATATTCTACTGAAGGATAGATTTGGAGGAGTACCCACCAATGTAGCAATGCCACCAATACTAGCAGAATAGGCTATTCCAAGTAATAAGGCAATCTGAAATTTACCTTTTAATTTATCTAATTTCAATCCATGAATAACAGATAATACAATAGGAATCATCATCATGCTAGTAGCTGTGTTCGACATCCACATACTTAAAAAAGCAGTGGCAAGCATAAAACCAAATAAGATATTCGCTGGTTTATTTCCCACTTTCATCAGTATTTTTAATGCTATTCGTTTATGTAAATTCCATTTCTCCATGGCCAAAGCCACCAAAAAACCACCAATAAATAAAAAGATGACATGATTAAAATAGGTCGAAGAAACTGTTTTCCCATTCATAATACCAAAGAGAGGAAATAATCCCACTGGCAAAAGGCTAGTTACAGAAATCGGAACAGCCTGTGTAATCCACCAAACAGCCATTAAAACAGCAACTGAAAGGGTATAGGTTACGACTCTGTTTTCAGGATCTAGGTCGAAAAATAAAACAATAATCGCCAAAATGGGACCTAATAAAAGGCCTATGGTCTTGGCATTTAGCTTTTTTTTCATATTTAAATGTGTTTTTGCTTAACAAACATAAGTAATAAGTTGCAGAAAAACAATGGTTTAGCTTTCATAAAAATAGAATAACTATTAATATACTAGTAAAAACACTCAATTATAGGCCTAAAGCATTGCTTGCTATTAAATTTTTATATATTCGCTCTCTTTTTCTATAAGAATATAATATAACATTTAAGAATTTAAATATGAACAAATTAGCTGTTATTGCCTTTGGAGGCAACGCACTTCTCAGAAGTGGTCAGAAAGGTACCATTTCAGAGCAAGAAAGTAATGTTTATGAGACTTGTTCTCATTTGGTTGATTTGATTAAAGCCGGTTACGATATCGTTATTGGCCACGGAAATGGACCTCAAGTTGGTAATGTATTACTACAACACGAAGGTGGTGAGAAAGTTTTCGGTGTACCTAAATTGCCTATAGATGTTGCTGTTGCTGAAACACAAGGTTCTATTGGATATATGATAGAGCAGCAAATGAGAAACGTGTTGTATAAAGAAGATTTAGAACGCGACATCATTACAATTATAACCCAAGTATTGGTAGATAAAGATGACCAAGCTTTTCAGAATCCAACCAAACCTATTGGTCCTTATTATACAAAAGAAGAATCAGAAAAGATTAATAAGGAAAATGGTTCTCAATTCCATGAAGATCCAAGAGGTCGTGGATGGCGAAAAGTTGTAGCTTCCCCTCGTCCAGTGCGCATTAACAATAGGAAGTCTATTGAGAAATTGGCAAGGGATGGTCAGATTGTTGTTGCTGTTGGTGGGGGAGGAATTCCTGTCTTCTATGCTGAACGCCAAAAGTTAGAAGGTATTGATGCTGTTATCGATAAAGATTTAGCTTGTAGTATGCTTGCTGCTCAAATTAGAGCTGACGAATTTTATATTCTAACAGATATTCCTCAGGTTTATATTAATTTTAATACTCCTGAACAAAAAGCTCTTGATAGAATTACTGTAAAACAAGCCAAGCAGTATTTGGCAGAAGGCCATTTTGCTGAAGGTAGCATGGCTCCAAAAGTTAGAGCAGCTGTTGAATTTGTAGAGAATGGTGGAAAACGTTGTATTATTACCACTGCTAACGAACTTGGAAAACCTGATTCGGGAACAAGAATTGTACTGAACTAGGAATAAAAAACTATACTATAAAAAAGCCGATAGGGGAAACCTTATCGGCTTTTTTGTGTTTACATATGTAAGCTACAAGATATGATTAGGGAGCGATACAGATGTAACGCACTGTATTATCCAGTATTTTCACGAAATTATTGTTTAGCTAAGTAAAAAGCTCAAAATAGGACTGAATAAATATTTATCACCGTTTATGATACAGTATTCCTGATATTTACATTAGTTATTTATAGTTAAAGTTTAAATATTTGTCAGGTATCACCATTATTATAGTATATCTATTGAAAAGCTTTATTTATACTATTAGAGAAGGCTATAAGCGAACAAGGTTGTAGCTTATATTTAATTTCATTGTATTTTTAAAATATTTACAATTGTAAATCAATTATAATTACTTTTGTTGATGCACTTATGAGTTTAATATTGTAATCAAATAGCGAGAGTATACATTTGTAACATGATAGAAAGAATAAAATTATTATTGTCCGTGAAGAATTTAAGTCCTGCTCAATTGGCTTTAAGTATTGGAGTGCAACGTTCAGGTATTTCGCATATCCTATCGGGTAGGAATAAACCTTCACTCGATTTTGTTTTAAAGATATTGGAATCATATCCTGAGATTAATGAATCATGGCTATTAGTGGGGCATGGTGAAATGCTAAAATCAAATCTTCAAAATCCTTCCTTATTCCTAGAGGATTTTAAGCAGGAAGATTTTAAATTGGAGGATTCAACACAAAAAGAAAAGAAGAAGGAAAAGCCAATTGAATCTCCTGTTCAGAACTTAAAGGAGGAAATAAAAGAGCCTTACGAGAAAAGAAAAGTTACTGGAGTTATACCAGAACAAAAAGAAACGGTAGATACCAATCAGAGTAATGTAAATAAAGTCATGGTTAATAGCTTAATTCAACAGTCCTCCACTAAGAAAATGGTACAGCTCATAGCTATTTATGAAGACGATAGCTTTAAAATATTTCATTCAATTTAGAGATAAAAAAAGCGGACACATGGTCCGCTTCCTTAAAATTGCCCTTTATATTCTTTTTAGAATCTTTCTCTTCCTGAAAAGAAGAATTTAGACTCTATTTCAGCATTATCATCACTATCAGAGCCATGAACCGCATTTTCTCCAATACTGGTTCCACACATTTTTCTAATGGTCCCTTCAGTAGCCTCTGCTGGATTCGTAGCACCAATAAGTGTTCTATAATCCTCAACAGCATTTTCTTTTTCTAAAATAGCTGCGATAATCGGTCCCGATGACATAAATTCTACTAGCCCGTCAAAAAATGGCCTATCTTTATGGATAGCATAGAATTCCTGAGCATCTTCTTTTGATAATTTAGTTACTTTTAAGGCAGAAATATGAAAACCGCCTTCATAAATTTTTTGGATGATTTTACCAGAGCAATTATTCTTATATGCTGTAGGTTTAATCATTGTAAAGGTTTTGTTACTTGTCATAGTCTTAATTATTGTTAATTAAGCTGCAAAATTATAATTTATAATAGAGTGTACAGATTTTTTGTGCTAAAAAACTTTAATTTTGCGTTAAATAGATAATTAAAAACCATAACATATTGAATACCAAAGACTATAAAGGATTAGAGCTTTATGTAAAAAAAGCAAAAAAATTAGTGCTTAGTACCCATTCTAATCCTGATGGTGATACACTTGGCTCTTGCTTAGGCCTCTATCATTTCTTCAAAACCATAGGAATTGAAAGTCAGATTATCTCACCTGATCCTTCACCAACTTTTTTAAATTGGATGCCAAGCTATAAAGAAGTTTGTATATATCAAGAGGATAAAGCAAAAGCAGATCGTATAATTAATAATGCCGATGTCATTCTTCATGTGGACTATAATGCTATACATAGAACGGGAGATGAAATGAGTTTAGCTCTTAAAAATGCTAATCAAGCGCATCACATAATGATTGATCATCACCCGAGTCCTGAATCTGGTTTTAAAGCCTATGTTAGTGATGTATCAGCTTGTTCAACAGCTCAACTCGCCTTTTATCTAACTCAAGAAATGTCAAATGGAAGCCTACTTAACCAAGAAGCAGCTACCTGTTTATATGTTGGTTTAATTACTGATACAGGCTCTTTTAGCTATGGAATGGTAGACGAGTCACCCTACCTTATAGCTGCCCAATTGGTTAAAGCAGGTATTGATGATAAGAGTATTCATGAGAAAGTTTATAGTAATAATACTCTTAATAGATTAAAACTACTAGGCTATGCTTTATCAGAAAAATTGGTAGTTATTAAGGAAGAAGAATGGGCCTATATCAGTTTACATAAGGAGGAATTGGAAAAATATCACTTTCAATCGGGTGATACTGAAGGTATAGTCAATTATGCTTTATCTATTGAGGGAGTGAAAGCAGCAATTTTATTAACTCACCGAAATGATAAAATACGTCTTTCATTCAGATCTAAGGGTGATTTTGCTATCAATGGGATAGCTAGAAATCACTTTGATGGAGGAGGGCATTTAAACGCTGCTGGAGGGAATTCTAAATTAACTATGGATGAAACCATAGAAAAACTAAAAACAAAGATGTCCGCTCTCATTATGAACCCTAAGAATAAATAAGAGATGAAAGTTTCCTTCTTTATATTTATTATACTTTTATCTTTGGTTTCTTGCCAAAACCATGAGAACGATCAAAAACCAAAAAATAGATTATCGAATAAAGTTATTAAAGACAAATTAGTTAAAACCAATCAGTTTTTGGTAAAAGCTGAAGAACAGAATATTATAGATTATATCGCTCGTCATCAATACAAAATGACAGAAACAGGCTCTGGTTTGTTTTATGAGATCTATAAAAAAGGGAGAGGAGTTCAGGCCGAGAAAGGGAAAGTTGCGGTATTGAATTTCTCCATTAGCTTATTAAATGGGAAAACGATTTATCGTTCTGAAGAAAAGGGGGTAAAAGAGTTTCTAATAGGAAAAGGTAGGGTAGAAAGTGGTTTAGAAGAAGGTATATTATTACTCCATGTGGGTGACCGTGCAAGAATTATTATACCTTCGCATCTTGCTTTTGGATTGCTTGGTGATTTGAATAAAATCCCAGAAAAAGCTACCATCATATATGATTTAGAGTTAGTTAATTTAAAATGATATTGAAAATGGAAAGAAGAATTATTGGGTTGTTTACAATTGTAACATTGGTGTTTTTCTCGTGTAATAGAGGAGAATATGCGAGTTACGATAAAGCCGATAGTGGTTTATTGTATAAAATTCATGAGGATAAGGGGTCTACAAAAGCAAAGTCAGGTGATTATCTAACAGTTGAAATGACTTATTTCACTAATGAAGATTCTTTATTATTTGATGCTCAAGGACAAACTTTTCCAATGAGATTGGAAGAACCTGTTTTTGCTGGTGATATTAATGAAGCTTTATCTTTAATGGGAATTGGTGATAGTGCAACTTTTGTAATAAGAGCTGATAGTTTTTTAATGATGAATGCTAAACTTACACAGTTGCCTAAATTTGTAACTGAAGAAAGCAAAGTCGTTTTTCATGTAAAGCTTCATGATATTCAAACGCTGGAGCAATTAGAAATGCAAGAGGCTAAAAAACGTGAGCAAGCCAGAGATGCCGAAGCAAAAACGATAGAAAAATACATAAAGGATAATAATATTTCTCAAGAACCTACATCTACAGGTTTGTATTTCCTTCCAACTAAATCTAGTACTGGGAAAAAACCAAGAGCAGGGCAAACGGTGAAAGTTCATTATACGGGTAAGTTTCTTGATGGTCGTGTTTTTGATTCATCTGTATCGAGAGGTAAGCCTATTGAGTTTAAAATAGGCTACGGGCAAGTCATTAATGGTTGGGACGAAGGCATTTCAATGATGAGAAAAGGAGAGGAAGCTACTTTTATTATTCCTTCCTATTTAGGTTACGGTGAAGGTAGAGGCGAAATTCCTCCATACACTACTCTTCTTTTTGATGTGAAGCTTATAGATATTAAATAATCAATCGCTAATAATAAATAATTAAAATTAAAATAAATGAAATTAAAACTAATTCAAGCCATATTAGTATTGGCTGTAGCTGCCTTAATCATGACTTCTTGCGATAATAGTCATCCAGGCTTTAAGAAAAATGAAAATGGGGTTTATTATCAAGTCATTTCTCATGATGATAATGCGAAAGCAGTGACTGCTGATAGTGGTATGTTCTATAGGTTAACCATGAGCTATGGTTCTTTAGATTCATTAATATTTGATGCTAAGGAAGCTAACGAAACATTCGACTTACCTGTAACTGAACCTTTATATAAAGGTGATATTAATGAAGGTTTGTCTTTATTAGCCAATGGTGATAGTGCCATTTTTATTATTAAAGCTGATTCGTTCTTTCTTAAAACTGCTAGAACCCCTGAGGTTCCAGAGATGTTTAAAGAAAATAATGATTTGTATTTCTGGGTAAATATTGAAGATATTGTTTCTGCCGAAGAATTAGAAGCTAAAAGGCAAGAAGAATTAGAACAAAGGAAAGGTCTTGAATTGGCTGATTTAGCCTTATATTTAAGTAAAAACTATCCCGATGCCCAACCTACTGAGACTGGAATGTTTATTATAAAAAACAAAAAAGGAAATGGTAAAATACCTAAGGATGGTGATATCTTGAGTTTCGATTTTAGTGTTTCTTTAATCAATGGTGAGGTTTTATATGATTCTAAACAAGCTGGTCGCCCTATGGAAGCTGAAAAAGGTAAGCCGTTTGATACTGAAGGTTTTTCTGAAGGTTTAAATTCACTTAAAGTAGGTGATGAAGCTGTTTTTGTAGTTCCTAGTAAATTGGCGTTTAAAGAACAAGGGCGTCCTGGTATCATCCAGCCCTATACTTCTTTAGTTTATGGTGTGACTTTAAATAGTGTGAAGACTAAAGCGGAACATGAAAAGGAAGTGGCTGCTCAAAAGGCAAAAGCTGAAGCCGAAACTGCACAACTTCAAAGTCAAGAAGCGGAAACTATAGCTAAGTATATTAAAGAAAATAATGTAACTGTAGCTCCTACAGCTAGTGGTTTATATTTTATAGAAACAGCAGAAGGTACTGGTGAACAAGCTACTTCTGGTGATAAAGTTAAGGTTCATTATCATGGTACTTTATTAGATGGAACTAAATTTGATAGCTCTTATGATAGAGATAGTCCATTTGAATTTACTTTAGATAGAGGACAAGTCATTAAAGGTTGGGATGAAGCCATTGCTATGATGAAAGTAGGTGGTAAAGCAACTATCATTGTTCCTTCTAATATTGCTTATGGTGCTAGAGCTCGTGGTGGTGTTATTCATGCTTATGCTCCTCTAAAATTTGATGTGGAATTATTGGAAGTAACTAAGGTTGAATAGTTTTTAAACTATTAGTATACAATTGTAAACTGGAATTTCCTTTAGGAGATTCCAGTTTTTTTTATGTGCTGATATAAATTAGATTTTACCGTTGATAAATAGCTGATAACCCTAGCCTTTATTGTTTTTGAAAACAGCGTAAATTGTATATTTTTGAAAATTAATCTCCTGATGTAATTCGAATTGGTCTTTTAGACTTATTATTTGTATTTCTAATGGACACCAATTTAAATGATATGAATCTGAGATACTGTTTATTCTTGATTTTCTCTTTATTCGTGTTGAACTTAAGTGCTCAAAATAACACTGAATTAAGAATTGAAAATTTTATTGTCACTAATCCTGTTGAAGTGAATCTTCCTTTGTTTGCCGATGTAGAAAGTATTGATGGGAAAACTTTTGAGGAGGCTGATCTTATAAAATATAAGTATTTAGAGAATATTAATTTTAGACCTGAAGCTGGAGACGAGTTAGAATGGTCAAATTTTCAATTCCTGAGATGGAATAAGAAAGTTATCAGAGAGGTTTCCATAAAGCTAAAACCTCTTAATAAGCCTTTACAAATAGCTTATGCTTGCTTTTATATTGAAAATACTGAATGGACCAACTTGGAAATGAATTTCAATTCTGGCCAAATGATGGAGGTTTTTATTGATGGCGAATTGATAAAAGGAAAATATAGCTCTGAAAAAGAAAACGATGAGAAAGAATTTAAAGTGATTAAGGATTTAGAAGCGAATAATCATGTAGTGATGATTAAAATGCTCTATAATTCGAAAGAAAATGAGGAGTGGACTCTAAACTGTAATATAATTGCCAAAAACACGCTCAACAATATTAATTTAGTATCTTCTGATCAAGCTGATTTCTATATGGATATTGATCATTTAATGAATGGAATAGATATTCAAGAGGCAAAAATAGCTCCATCTGGTGATTATTATTTTGTGAAATATAAGATTCAAGATGGTAAATCTGAATCTCAAATAATTACTGATGTGAGAAAAGTGGCTGATAATCAAAGTGTACAATTATTTTATGGAAGTGAGGTTTCTGCTTTACAATGGTCTCCAAAAGGGAGCAAATTAAGTTATATCACCAAAATGGGCCAGAAAAGCTGGATTTGGGAATATAACTTTGAGGATGGTAAAAAGTATCCATTGGCTACCGATTTATCAGAAATAAGCTATTTTCAATGGTCGCCTAATGGTGAGTTCCTTGTGTTGACGATTATGGAAAAGCCTAAAAAGGATAATAGCGGTTTAAAGCAATTACAAGGCATGCCCGATCATTGGCCTTGGTATAGAATGCGGTCTAATATCTATTTATTAGATATTTTATCAGGCATCAAAACACCATTAACTCATGGTTATCAATCTAATCAATTACAGGATATTAGTCCCAATGGCCGATTTATACTATTTGCCCAAAATATGTATGATGAAACGGAGCGTCCTTATAGTAAACAAGTGATGATGCAATACGACAGAAGGACTCAAAAACTTGATACTTTGTGGAATAAATTTGGCAGCGGAAATGTAAGCTATTCTCCTAATGGTACTCAATTACTTATCACTGCTGGACCTGCTTTTTTTGGTGATTTAGGAGTGAATTTAAGTGAAAGTAATATCCCAAATGACTATGACAACCAAGCTTATATCTATACTTTAAAAGATAAAAGTGTAGAAGCAATTTCTCGAGGTTTTAATCCCAATATCTTAGGTTCTAATTGGAATGCATCCGACCCTGATCATATATATTTTAATGTTTCAGATAGAACTTATATGAATATGTACCGATATTCTATTCTGGATAAATCCTATGATTTATTAACCCTTAACTGTGATGTGGTGAATTCTACTAGTCTTGCAAAAGACAAGCCATCTCTCTTATATTATGGGAGTTCTATTTCAACACCCAAACAATTATTCCTCTACGATATAGTTTTAGCTAAGAATACATTACTTGAATATCCAGAGCAACATTTCTTCGAAGACATTGTTTTTGGAGAAAATGAAGATTGGAATTTTACAAATGCTGAAGGTGTTGAGATAGAAGGAAGAATATATTATCCTCCAAATTTTGATAAGGATGATAAATATCCTCTCATCGTTTATTATTATGGAGGAACCAGTCCTGTAGAAAGAAATTTTAGAGGAAGGTATCCTAAGAATCTATTTGCAGCGAATGGATATATCGTTTATGTATTGCAACCTAGTGGAGCTACTGGTTATGGTCAAGACTTTTCTGCCATGCATGTGAATAATTGGGGACAAACGGTAGCAGCAGAAATTATTAAAGGAAGCAAGGAGGTTTGTAGAAGTCATACTTTTATTGATTCTACTAAAGTAGGTTGTATGGGAGCTAGTTATGGTGGTTTCATGACCATGTATTTAAGTACACAAACTGATTTTTTTGCCGCACATATTTCCCATGCAGGAATTAGCTCAATCAGTAGTTATTGGGGCGAAGGATATTGGGGTTATTTATATAGTCAGGTAGCATCGGCCAATAACTTTCCTTGGAATAATAAGGAATTGTATGTGGAACAAAGTCCTTTGTTTCATGCTGACAAAGTAAGTTCACCTATACTATTACTTCATGGAAATAACGATACCAATGTTCCTCCTGGAGAAAGCAGACAGTTTTATACGGCATTAAAACTATTGAAAAAAGATGTTGAATTAATTGAGATAGATAAACAAGACCATCATATCAAAGATTATCAGAAGCGCATTTTATGGCAGAAGACCATTTTAGCGTATTTTGATAAAAACTTAAAAAAACAATCCGATTGGTGGTATCATTTATATCCAAAGAAGAAGTATTAGTATGAGAGCATTAACTTTAAAGCAAAAAGAAGAGCTATTAGAGCAGTTATTAAAATCCTTAAGTGAGCATAAAGCTGGTTTATTTGAAAAAATAATTCCTAATAGAACTAGGCATCTTACTGTAGTATTGGAAGATATATTTCAATCCCAAAATGCAAGTGCTGTATTGCGCTCTGCCGATTGTTTTGGAATCCAAGATGTGCATATCATTGAAAAGAGAAATGAATATACCTTAAACCCAGATGTGGCTTTAGGAAGTAGTAAGTGGTTGAGCATGTTTAAATATAATATGCCTGAACAAAATAATACCCTAGCTGCTTTTAGGCATTTAAAAGAACAGGGGTACCAAATTGTTGCAACCACGCCGCATAAAGATGATGTAACACTAGATAAATTAGACATCTCAAAAAAGACTGCATTAGTCTTTGGAACTGAAATGGAAGGTTTATCAGAGGATGCCATTAATCATGCCGATGTGCATATGAAAATACCCATGTATGGTTTTACAGAAAGCTTTAATATTTCTGTTTCTGCTGCACTTTGCATGCATCATTTGAGTGAGAAGATGAGAGCTTCCGAATTAGATTGGAAACTTTCTGAAGAAGAAAAAATAGATGTATTAGTAACTTGGGCAAAATCGGTAGTGAAGAGTTCTGAACAAATTGAAAATAGATTGTTTGGGACTGTATAAGAAGAGAAATCTATTAGCGAGTAGGAAAAGTTTGAGCTTCCAAGAAAAAGGCTTCATTTAGTGCGGTCATATTTAAATGATGCTCTTCGTTTCTATCTTCTAGATAGTTCAGAAAATCCATGGTAGGTAAGTTTCCAACTAGCTTTTTAGCAGTCATCGGGCAGCCTCCAAGTCCATTCATTACGGTATCGAATCTTCTGCAGCCAGCTTCAAAAGCAGCATTTACATTGGCTTTCCAATTTCCGATATGTGTATGTAAATGTGCTCCAAATTCTATTTGAGTAAATTCATTTACAACTGCTTTAAATGCATTGGAAATAGTATCTTCTTGTCCAACTCCAGAGGTGTCAGATAATGGAATAATCTTTACGCCAATCTTATTAAGTTTACTTACATGCTCGTGAACAATTTCTGGTGACCAGTCATCTCCATAAATATTACCAAATGCATTTGAAATATAGACTACCAACTCCTGTTGATTCCTCTGACAAATATTTTGTATTTCAGAGACATCGTGATAAGCTTTCTCGAAATTACTATTGATATTTACTTTTAAAAAAGTCTCAGAAATAGAGTAGGGATAGCCCAAATATTTGATTTGGGAGAATTGACTGGCGTCTTCAGCACCTCTTTTATTACCAATAATAGCAAGAAGTTCTGTTTTTGTATTTGCGAATTCAAGCTGCTCAACCACATCTCTAGTATCAGCCAATTGGGGAATGGCTTTGGGAGACACAAAGCTTCCAAAGTCTAAAGTATCAAAGCCAACTTTGAGTAATGCATTAATAAATGCAATTTTTTTCGTCGTTGGAATGAATTCTTCGATGCCTTGCATGGCATCCCTAGGAGTTTCTATAATTTTTACCATAAAAAAAATCGTGAGTGAGAATTATTCTCACCCACGAAATTACATAAAATATCTTGTATAAAATACTATTTACTATCACCTAAAATGATAGGCATTCCATCTGCAGAATTACCAATGATAACTACTTTAGCATTAGGAGATTCAGCTAATCTAACTGTAGCTTCAATTCCTTTTTCTTTAAGAATATTTGAAGTTAAACTAGCGTTTAGAATTCTATTAGCTTCTGCTTTTCCTTCTGCATCAATTTTTCTTCTTTCAGCTTCTTTAGACTCTTTTATCAATTTAAATTCATATTCTAAAGACTCTTGCTCTTGTTTTAGTTTCTTTTCAATGGCAGTTTTAATGGTGGGAGGAAGAGTGACGTCTCTCACCAATACCTCATTTAACTGCACATACTGATCGACTAAGATATCTCTTGTTTCAATATAAATTTCCTCTTGAATTGCATCTCTCTTAGTCGAATAAATCTGCTCTGGTGTATAACGACCAATGACTGATCTAGTTGCTGAGCGAATAGAAGGACGAACAATAGAGTTTAGGTACCCTTGGCCTTTTTCTTGATGAAGTTCACTTAGTTTTTCATGAACAGGCTGGTACCACATGGAGATATCCAATGATATTTCCAATCCATTTGAAGAAAGAACGCTCATCTTTTCTGAAACTTCTTGCTGTCGAACATCATAAATAAACATTTTATTTAAAGGATTGATAAAATGGAATCCTTCACCATAGGTGACATCTGTATTTACACCAGTGAAAAATCGAAATTCCACACCACCTTCTCCAGATTCAATGCTCACTGTCATTCTACTCCATAATGCGATGACAAGTATGACAGAAAACACGATGACTGCGATAGGTATAATCTTTTTTAAATTTAATTCAGGTTGCTGTTGTTGCATGTTATAATTTTTAATGTGATTTATTTTTCAAAGTTACGATTTATTATGGCATCATATATAGCTTGTTGAATATTTGTGCGAATATCGAATTTGCTAATTTTATAATTATCGCTTCTAGGATAAACTCTATTGGAAAGAAAAACATAAACTAAATTCTCTTCTGGGTCAGCCCAAACATAAGTTCCTGTAAAACCACTGTGACCAAAACTACTCAAACTAGCAGACTCACAGACAGGTCCATAGGCATCGTATTTTTTAAAAGGCTTGTCAAAACCCATGGCTCTTCGGTTCTCAATACCATCATGCTGATAGCTGGTATATTCATTTATCGTCGTAGTATCAAAAAACTGGATTCCTCCATAATACCCATTCTGCAAATACATTTGAAAGATGACAGCAATATCTTCAGCATTAGAAAACAACCCAGCATGACCACAAACACCACCAAGCATGGCTGCTCCAGGATCGTGAACATCGCCTCTTATAATCTGCTTTCGAAAAAGGGTATCGTTTTCCGTAGGAGCAATTTTCTCTAGGTCAAAATATTGGCGTGGATGAAACCGGGTATGATTTAGGTTTAAAGGCTTATAGAAATGCTCATAAACAAAGTTTTCAAAAGGCATATTATAATTTTGTTCCACAATTTTAGGAACCCAATAATAGCCTAAGTCACTGTATTTATAGCCTTTTCTTTTCCTTAAGTCACTATTACTGATAGTATCATACATCTCATAAGCATATTCAGATGTGATATAAAGATTTTCTGCCACACGAGTCTTAAATTCATCACTTTGCTCATTTTGAAAAACCTCGTGGTTTAATAATCCAGTGCTATCGGCATTATACCAATAGAATGGAATCCAAGACTTTAATTGAGCATTATGACTGAGGATGCTTCGGAATGTTAGATTTTGCTTATTGGTGTTTTCTAAAAACGTCAAGTATTTAGAAATGGCTGTATCTGGGTGGACTTTTTTTTTATCCTGCAAATACATAATACTTGGAATACTGGAAGTGACTTTGGTGATAGAAGCAATATCGTAAATGGTTTCACCATTGACAGCTATTAATGAATCATAGGTTTGAAATCCATAATTCTCTTGAAATATAATATAACCATTTTTGGCTATTACAATTTGACAGCCCGGAAAAGCTTTCATATTAATTCCTGCTTTAACGATACTGTCTATATTCTTATTTAGCTGAATAGTGTTAATACCTTGATTCTCGGCTTTTCCAAATTTTATTATTCCTTTTTCTGCAGTTTGAATCCCAAAACCTGCAGGATATTTCTCATTAATTTGAACAGGAAGCTTTCCTTTAAACGATAATGCACCAAAAATCATTTGAGCACTAAGGCTTCTAGTCATCTTGTTATCTTGGTGACCTAATATAAAACCCTCATAATCTGATATATTAATAAAGAACTTTTTAATAGCTAAAGGACTTCCTAAAAGATTGATAATACATGTTTTTTCAGAATTCGTCTTTTCAATCAACTCCATCATTGCCGATGTAATTCCAAAAGAACGTTGAGGAAATATGGTCGTATTTCCAATATTAAAGATGATGGTTTCAAATTTTTCGAGGATTTGGAAGAGGGAATCATTTTGAGTTTTTGTAAGTGCTTTTGAAGGATAAAAATAGCTGGCATCACTATATCTATATGCTGTATTTTCAAAGGTATTACCCTCCTCAAAACCATAACTAACTATAGCTAATTGCACTGGTTTCTGACAAGATAATGGTAAAATATTTTCATGGTTCGTAATTAATGTGATAGATTCCTCATGAAGTTTTTCTTTTAGGGCCAATCCTTTTGGAGTGTTTAAATCTTCTATTAGGTGATCGAAATCAAATTCAGGTTTTTCATACAGTCCAGCATCGTACTTATAGCTCAATATTTTCTTGCAACTGAGTTCTAATAGTGATTTACTAATTCTCCCTGAGGACAAAGCTTCTAATAAGCCATCAATAGCCGCTGGAATATTCTCTGGCAATAATAAAATATCATTTCCAGCTAAAAGGGCTCTCACTTCTATTTCTCCAGGAGGAAAATATTTAGTGACTCCTTTCATATCTAGGGCATCTGTAACTATTAATCCATCAAATCCCATATTCTCACGTAATAAGCCCGTAATGATATTTTTTGAAAGAGTAGAAGCTACATTTTCTTCAGCTTCGTATACCGGAACATAAAGATGAGCTACCATAATCCCGCCTAAACCATTTTCTATTAATTCATAAAAAGGAAATAATTCAACAGAATCTAAGCGGGATTTGTCATGAGATACTACAGGCAAAGTATAATGAGAATCGGTACCAGTATCACCATGTCCCGGAAAATGCTTTGCTGTGGCTATAATTCCAGCATCCTGCAAACCGCTCATATACATGCTTGCTTTTGTTGCTACATTTTTGGGTTGATCGCCAAAGCTTCTTGAGTTAATCACCGGATTGTTTGGATTATTATTTATATCCACTACGGGAGCAAAATTCATATGGATACCCATCCTCTTACATTCTAATCCTATTTGATAACCCATATCATATATTAAACTGTCATTATAAATTGAGCCTAAAGTCATTTGAAAAGGGTAGGAGATGGTTTCTTTTAAGCGCATTCCTAATCCCCATTCTCCATCTATACCAATAAGCAATGGTATTTTGGCTATTCTCTGCCATTCTTCAGTTTGCTGTAATTGTTCACCAGGATAACCTGCAAAAAAGCAGACTCCTCCAATACTATAATCTTTAATATATTGATCTATACTTTTGATATACTTATTGGATTCCTGATTTGCTCTAATCATCAGTAATTGTCCAAACCTTTCTGAATTATTTAATGATTGATAAACAGAATCAACCCATTGTTGTTTTGGTGTAGTTTGAGAATAGGAAAGTATAATAGAAAATAGCGATAAGGCTAATATCAACAGTTTTTTCATAAATAATAATTTGATGCAAATATACCAAGGAGAATGAAAATTACAATTCTTTAACTCAAATATCATTAATTAATTTTCAGTGGTTCAACGTGTATCGAGATATCGGATTCAGTATATAGTTTTTGAATTTTGTCTTCTATAGAGTCACAAATTTTATGCGAGTCCATAACCGTCATATTAGGAGGAACTAGTAAAATAAAATCAATCATATGGCTTGGCCCACTTTTCCGACTTCGTAATCTAGTGAACTTTACCTTTTTCATAGAAGTCAATTCAAGGATTTCATCATATAGAAGTTGGTATTCGTCCTCGCTTACTTGAGAATCAAGAAGTGGACTAAATGCATTGCTAACCAAATCAAAGGACTCTTTCATGATAAAAAGAGCGACAATAATGGCGAAAATAGGGTCGAATATATGCCAACCTGTTAGCCAGATAAATAGCATTCCAGCAGCAACACCAAGCGAGGAGTATACATCTGTTTTTAAATGCAAGGCATCTGCTTCTAGAGCAATAGAATCAGTATCTTTTGCCACTTTATATAGCCTTCTGCTAACAAAAAAGTTAACTGTGGCAGAAATTAACATCACACTTCCAGCAAGTATAAAATAAGAAACTTCACTTGGCTGTGTTATCTTATGTACCGCTTCAAATATTATCCAGAATGCAGCAATAAATATTAATAATCCTTCTATAACACCTGAAATATTTTCAAATTTACCATGCCCATAAGGATGCCTTTTATCAGGTGCTTTTGATGAAATTTTAACGGCAAAAAAAGCAATAGCTGAGGCAATTAAGTCTATTCCACTATGTATAGCTTCAGACAAAATACTTACTGATCCACTCATAAACCCAGCAAAAACCTTAATAATAATTAGGAAAATATTCGAGAAAATACTCAGCCGTGCTGTTTTAACTTTAATATCCATAATTTATTTAAAAATATTACCTATATTTGTTCCGTTAGTGCTTACATCAAAAAACGGAGATCTGTTCTCCCTGTGCTCAAACGTTTACTAAAAGCGAAAGTACAACTAAAATTTTATATTATGACTGAGGAAAAATTTGAACACGGTCCTGAGGTATGGAAAAGACTCAAATTCGAAGGGCTAAAGGAAGATGAAATTTATGAAATTTCAAATTATGGTAGACTACGCCATTGGTACCCCAAAATGGATGATTTTAAAATCATGAAGCAATCTACAGTACGTGGATATAAATATTTCATGTGGTTTAAATCAAACGAAGGTTGGGATAATAAAATCAAAAAAATTGTTCACCGTTTAGTGGCTGATGCTTTCTGTGAGAAAGTTGATGAAGACTATGATTTTGTTATCCACTTGGATCACGAAAAAGGGAATAATTATTATAAAAACCTGAAATGGGTAACCAGAATGCAAATGACAGAACATAACCAGACTAATCCTAGAGTTATGGCTGCTCATGCTGCACGTAAAGGTAGAATCAATAATTCTAAATTAACGGAAGCTGATGTTTTACGTTTAAAGAAGAAAATCAAGCGTGGTAAAGTAAGACTTTATCAATTGGCTAAGGAATTCGGAATTACTCATACTCAATTAAACAGAATTCGCAAAGGTCAAAACTGGGCGCATGTTGTACTTGAGGATGATGAGGATTAGAAATCTTAAGTTTAAACTAAAATCAGGCCTATATGTTTTAGGCCTGATTTTTTTTGTCTCATGCGGACTAGATCCTCTTGAAGAGAACAAAAGTATATTTAAGTATAATGAATCCAATGGGCTTGCAAGTTTAGATCCGGTTTTCTCAAAAGACTTAGCCTGTATCAATGTTTGCGAGCAAATCTATAATGGACTTGTTCAGCTTGACTCCAACTTGTTGACCATTCCTTCTATTGCCAAAAGCTGGAATATTTCCTCTGACTTCTTACTTTATACCTTTTATTTGAATACTGAAGTCTATTTTCATGATAATGAATGCTTTGAGCAAATAGAAGGAAGGAGAGTGTTAGCGGAAGATTTTGTATATTCTCTTTCAAGAGTCTTGGATCCCAAGGTTGCATCACCAGGGCTCTGGATTTTTGATAAGGTAGACCAAACTTGGAATTCAAATGGGTTCCATGCACTGAATGATTCTACTTTACAAATCAAATTGAAAGAACCCTATTCACCATTTCTTTCCCTGTTGACTACCAAGTATTGTAGTGTTATCCCCATTGAAGCTATTGATTATTATCAAGATGAATTTAGGAACCATCCAGTGGGAACTGGTCCCTTCCAGTTTAAATATTGGGAGGAGGGCTTGAAATTGGTATTGATCAAGAATGAAAATTATTTTGAGGAAGGACTGCCCATTCTTGATGCAGTAAATGTGAGCTTCTTGGTGGACAAGCAATCTGAATTTTTATTCTTTCTACAAGGTAAAATAGATTATATTAGTGGAATATCTCCTGCATTAAGTGAAGAACTAATAACAAGTACAGGAGATTTGAATCCCAAATACCATGGGAAATTTCAAATGCTTAAAACGCCCTACCTTAATACAGAGTATATTGGCATTCTTATGGATACTTCTTTAGCCATTACGCAAAACTCTCCTCTCAGAAGTTTAGCTTTCAGAAAAGCGCTTAACTATGCTATCGATAGAAAGAAAATGCTCAAGTACATTCAGAAGAACATAGGGGAGGCTGCTGAATATGGATTTATCCCAACTGGATTATGGCCCAACCAATACCCTAGGGCCAAGGGTTATGATTATCAACCCCAAAAAGCTCGAGAATTATTTGAGCAAGCCAAAAATGATTTAGGGATTTCAGTATTTCCAGCAATTGGTATTTCTGCCACCAGTAAATCGGTTGATATTTGTAAATATTTGCAGCATGAATGGTCTCAATATGGAATCGAAACACATATTGAGCTCAATCAATGGGCAGCCTTAAGAGAGATGGTGGCCAACTCTAAAACCAACCTTTTCAGAGCTTCTTGGATTGCTGATTACCCAGATGCTGAAAATTATCTTTTATTATTCAATAGCCAATTATTCTCACCCAAAGGACCTAACTATACTCATTTTCATCTAGGTGACTACGATCGTAAGCTAAAAATGCTTAATTTTGACCAAAATATTGATGAGAAATTCAATTCCTACAGAGTATTAGATAGTATTATAATGGCAAACGCATCAGTCATTCCACTGTTTTATGATGAAGTAATAAGATTCATAAGCTCTGATATACATGGATTTAAACCGAATTCTATGAATCTTATGGTTTTGAAAAGTGTAAAAAAAAGGAAATAATTCTCTTTTTTGAAACAATTTTTATCAAACAGCGTTTAATTAATGACTTATAAATAACCACACCCTAATTGTGAAAAAATTATTATTCTATATTGTAGGCATACTTATTCTATTCGCACCTTCCAAATTTGTGGAAGCCCAGCGTGGTACCGATTGGAGTGGTCCATGGGGAATTGGAGTAGGCTTGGGGCCCACTTCTTATATTGGAGATTTAAATGAACATAACGATAATAGATTCCTTGTTATTCCTCAATCGCTTAGTTTTGCGGGAACAGGATGGTTTTCAAAAGGCTTTGGTCCAATTACTTTTGTATTACAGATGAACCTAGGAAGGCTTCAGAGTCGTGATTACACAAAAGACCAAATGTTCAGAAACAATTTTTATGAATATGCTGGAAAATTGAGGTTGAATATGAATCAAATCCTTCTTGGAAAAAGGTACCGTGTTGATAAATGGCATTTTTATACTCAAGCTGGCTTAGGAATGATGCGTTTTAGTGCATACTTAACCGATATAACAGAAGATAACTTAATTAATAATGTCGGGTACGCTGCTATTGGCAAAGCCACAAGTATGAATATGGGGCTCGGAATTCAATATTACATGACAGAAGAAGCCAGTTTACATATTGGTGTTGACTATCACGTTTTAAATAGTGATGAAATTGATGCTAAAGTAATTGGCGCTGCCAACGACTCCTACATATTTATGAGTATTGGGTTTAGTTATTCTTTCAGTGGTGGTTTTGGCGGCAGAAGAAGCTCCGCAACATGGGGCAGATATTAATTCTTATTTGTTTAAATTCTAAATTTTCGAGTATTAATTCATTCTTTTACATATAAGCAGAAAAATATTCATCGTTTTCTCAATCTTATACTCATTTGGCTGCATTTCAGAAATAGGTTTATCATTTAATTGTTCATTGGTACCTCAATGTATTTTTTCTTAACACTTTGATTTATTGAGCATTTTTGTTAATTTTACCCATCAGTAAATTAAATTAAACTATAAAAACTATGGGTAAAGGAGATAAAAAGACCAAACGTGGTAAGATCAATAAAAACTCTTACGGAAAAAAAAGACTTAAAAAAGTCAAAAATAAAATTATTGCTCCTAAAAAGCCTATTAAAAAAGTGGTGGAAGAAGAAGTGATAGTTGATAAACCAAAGAAAGCCCCCCCTAAAAAAGCAGTAGAAAAAAAAGAAGCTGTAAAAAAAGTCATAACAGAGAAGAAGGCAGTTGTTGAAATGAAGCCCACTACGTCTAAAAAAACCGTAAAAAAAGCAGTCGATAATAAAGAAGAATAATATAGAGGATTTCAAATTCATACATGTTCTAATAGGATGCCATTTAGCTTTTAGTCCGATGGCATTTTTTTTGTTGAATACCTAAAACTCACTTAAGGTTTTAGAAGAAATACTCATAAAAAAAGCCAGTCAATAACCTACTTTTTACAAAATGAAAATTTTTTAAATGTCAAGAGGATAGAGGCTAAAAAAGATGAAATTTGTGAAAAAGAAATTGAAATTTCTTTAATAAAAAATTAATTGAGACAAATTAGACGAATAAGTATTAACTTAGTTTATTGAAAATGTGATTATTGAAAGAAGTATTAAAAAACACAAGAAATAATAAAATAAATGAAAATAAATTGTTCTTGTAAGCTGCATTATATTATCTTTGCATCAAATTTTTAAATATAAGTATTATGAGTAACGGAACAGTTAAGTTTTTCAACGATTCTAAAGGATATGGATTCATTACACCTGACGAAGGTGGCAAAGATGTTTTTGTACATGCAAATGGTTTAATCGACGAAATTAATGAAGGTGACAAAGTCAGCTACGAAGTAGAAGAAGGTAAAAAAGGTTTAAATGCAGTAAATGTATCTATTCTGTAGTAGTCTTCTTTTAATAAAAAGAATTAGCTGGTCATTTTGATTGGCTTTTTTTGTGCCCTGAAGTTTCTTGATTTTATTTGTAAACCAATCAGCTCGCCATTTCTCTATATTTCTTCCTTAGCTTGTATTTAGACTCTTGTCAAAGAATATTAAATCTTGCCAAGTTCCATTTAAAACGCTCTTAATTATTTTACATTTTTGTTGTCATTATAAAATATAATTACAAATTTTAATGGGATCTCTAGAATGGTTTTGTTTATTAAGATCATAAAAAGGCACATAATTAATATTATGTTAAATATAAAACAAATAAACTACCCTATGCAGCATATTTAGTGGAATTATATATGTATGGTATAGACATAAAAAAAGCAATTCTCAAACGAGAATTGCTTTTTAATCAACTATCTAAAGAAAAATTATCTATTTTTTAATTCAGCAACTTTATCCGACTGATTTGTTGAATTGTAAATCTGCATTAAGGATTTAACTAATCCCTGGTCGTCTGGCATAATTTCTAATGCTTTCTCAAAATATGGCTGAGCAAGTAAAAATTCTTTGCTGGCTTCTTCTTTTAACCTATTGAATTCCTCTTCAGCATCATAAGGTAAATCATTAGCTTTCACAGAAATCTCAACACCTTTATTATAATATAAAGCACCCATATTATAAAGTGCATCTGAATACTCTGGATTTACTTCCAAAGCTTTTTCGTAGCCTAATTTAGCATTTTCAAGATCTCCCATTTGCTCGTAAGACTGTCCTTGAACAAAATATAATGTATAATTTTCTGGAGCTAATTGTATAGCAGATTCTAAATAATTAACTACTTCTTCATATTTCTCTTCAGTTAAAAGAATATTGATTTTAGCAAATACAATATTAGCATCGTTTGGATATTTTGTAATTCCCATTTCCAAAACTTCTTTAGCTCTGTCTATGTTTTCTGTAGTCTTGTAGATATTAGCTAAATCTCCATAAATACCAGAATTGTTATACTCCATAGCAATTAAACTCTCATATCCTTCTATAGCTTCTGGGTACATTTCACCAGAAAAAGCAGACATTGCGGAAGCATAAACAGCTAATGAATCCACACTATTGATAGAATTATTAACAGAAATCGCTTCTTTAAATTCTTTATATGCTGCTGGATAATCATTAGCATTATAATGCTCTAAACCTCTAGCATAATAATTATTGGCAATAATTTTTAAATCGGCCTCTACTTGTTCAGTATAAGTTCCTTTTTCATCTAACTCTATACATTTCATATATCCATCATAAGCTTTTTGTAAAGCATCAGGATCTAAAGCTTTAAATGCATCTAATGGTGTAGTAGCCAATTGAATATAGGTATTACCATAGTAAAACCAAGTTTTAGGATCGTTCATTGTTTTTTCATGACCTACTGCCTTATCTATATTTTCTTTGGCTAAGTCTAACTTACCTTTTCTTAGATAATTATAAGCAGTGGTTCTTGTGCTCTTTTGTGCGCTGGCCATCATAGTTACTGATAGAAATAATAGCGCTAAAAATGTTATCTTCTTCATCTTTATTGATTTTATAAATTTCTCTTTATATTAGAACTGCAAATATGCTTATTAGAAATCATATTTGCAGTCTTTTTTTTTTTTTAGATGCTTATTTGAATATATACTAAATTATTCTTCAGTTACATTCTCATCAGCTTCATCTGCAGTTGTTTCGTTTTCTGTGGCTTCATCTTCCGAAGCTTCTTCTAAAGTTTCAACATCAAGAACTGTGCCATCCTCTATAACCACCAATTCTTCCTCCTCTTCTTCCACATCAACTTTAGCTACAGAGGCGATACTATCACCTTCCTGGATTTTGATTAATCGAACACCTTGAGTATTTCTTCCCATCACTCTTAGTGGATTAGACTCTCCTCCTACAGGAATTCTAATGAGAATACCACTTTTATTGATGATCATTAAATCATTATCGTCGGTTACATTCTTAATTGAGATTAATTTACCAGTTTTATCGGTGATATTAAGAGTACGAACTCCTTTACCACCTCTATTGGTCTCTCTATAATCCTCTAATTTAGAACGTTTACCATAACCTTTTTCAGAAACAACTAAGATATCATAGTCATGAGTTTCTAGGCAAATCATACCTATAACTTCATCCTTATCATTATCGAGTTTAATACCTCTTACTCCAGATGCATTTCTTCCCATCGGACGAACATGGCGCTCATTAAAACGAATAGCTCTACCGCTCTTCACAGCTAAAATAACTTCGTTTTCGCCATTGGTTAATCTGGCTTCTAATAAGGTATCACCATCTCGAACAGTAATGGCATTGATACCATTGGCTCTTGGACGACTATATAACTCAAGAGAAGTTTTCTTGATTACACCTTTTTTTGTTGCTAGAATGATGAAGTTATTCTTTATATAATCTTCATTCTTTAAATCCTTAGTATTGATATAAGCTCTCACTTTATCATCGGGAGGAATATTGATTATATTTTGAATGGCTCTACCCTTGGTTGTTCTAGTTCCTTCAGGAATTTCAAATACCCTCAACCAGAATACTTTTCCTTTCTCGGTGAAGAATAACATATAATCGTGCATACTCGCAACAAAAAGGTGCTCTAAGAAATCTTCATTTCTGGTGCTACTTCCCTTTGATCCTCTTCCACCTCTATTTTGGCGACGGTATTCTGTTAAATTTGTCCTTTTAATATATCCAGCATGTGAAATAGTAATTACTACGTCGTCATCAGGAATAGTATCTTCAATACGGAAATCCGCAGCGCTGTATTCGATTCTACTCATGCGCTCATCACCATATTTATCTCTAATCTCATTAAGCTCTTCTTTAATGATATCCATTCTCATCTCCTTGCTTTCCAAGATGGCTTTCAAGTATTCTATGGTTTTCATTATAGCTTCATATTCTGCTCTTAACTTATCTTGTTCAAGACCGGTCAGTTGACGTAATCTCATTTCAACAATAGCACGAGATTGTATATCGCTTAATTCAAAACGAACAATTAAAGCTTCTCTAGCTTCTTCTGGACTTTTTGAGCCACGAATAATTTTAATTACCTCATCAATATTATCAGAAGCAATAATCAAACCTTCTAAGATATGAGCTCTTTTCTCTGCTTGTTTTAATTCATATTGAGTCCTTTTGACAACCACATCATGCCTATGTTCAACAAAATGATATATTTGGTCTTTAAGGTTCAGTACCTCAGGTCGCCCATGAACTAAAGCAATATTGTTTACAGAAAATGAGGATTGTAGGGCTGTATATTGGTATAATTTATTGAGAACTACGTTAGTATTGGCGTCTCTCTTCAATTCATATACTACACGAATACCATCTCTATCGGATTCGTCTCTAATATCACTAATGCCTTCAATTTTTTTATCGTTAACCAAATCAGCAGTTTTTTTGATCATATCTGCTTTATTCACTTGATAAGGAATACTGTGAGCTATAATCATTTCTTTTCCAGACTTGGTTTCTTCTATGGTGGTTTCGCCTCTCATGACTATTCTACCCTTACCAGTTTCAAAGGCATTAATTACGCCATCGTATCCATAGATGATACCACCGGTTGGGAAATCAGGAGCTTTAATGTATTCCATTAACCCTTTAATATCGATATCATTATTATCAATATAAGCTAAGGTACCATTTACCACTTCTGTTAAATTATGAGGGGGCATATTTGTGGCCATACCAACAGCAATACCGCTAGTACCATTAACAAGCAAATTGGGTATACGTGTAGGTAAAACCGTAGGTTCCTTTAATGAATCATCAAAGTTTAATTGAAAATCAACAGTTTCTTTATCGATATCGATAAGCATATCTTCTGATATCTTTCTTAATCGAGCTTCTGTATAACGCATAGCAGCAGGGCTATCACCATCAATAGAACCAAAGTTACCTTGGCCATCAACTACAGGGTATCTTAAAGACCATTCCTGAGCCATTCTTACCATTGCATCATATACTGAAGAATCACCATGTGGGTGATACTTACCAAGCACCTCTCCCACGATTCTCGCTGATTTTTTATACGGTCTATTAGATAAAACGCCCAAATCAAGCATACCATACAATACTCGTCTGTGAACTGGTTTTAAACCATCACGAACATCAGGTAGAGCTCTGGAAACAATAACAGACATAGAGTAATCTATGTATGCAGCTTTCATTTGATCAGATATCCCTACCTTAATTATTCTTTCTCCTTCGTGCATAGAATTAAATTGTAATTTGAGTAGTATTTAAACATAAGATTTCATATCTTATATAAGGACGCGAAGATAGTTAAATTCTTTCAAAATACCTTTGAAATGATGAAGTAAAGAATGAACAATTTTAACAAGTTCTTGTTGAAAAAATAGAACATCACAATCAAATTACCTCTATTTTTGTCAATAGTTTTGATTGACTTAATATTATTCTAAAAAGAGCTTTATGGAAGCAAAATTCTCCGCCCGAGTTAGGGAAGTACTATCACTCAGTCGGCAAGAGGCTATTCGCCTCAAAAACAACTATATAGGTGTTGAGCATCTCTTTCTTGGTATCATAAAAGAAGGAAATGGGATGGCCTATAAGATGTTATCCGACTTGGGATTACCCATTGATACACTAAGATTAAAAATAGAAAAAACAATTGCTTCAGAAAGCGAAACTTATTCTTCATCACAAAATATTCCTTTTGTCCGTCAAGCCGAAAGAATAATTAAACTCACATATTTGGAAGCTCGCCGTTTTCAGTCTCAACAAGTGGGTACTGAACATTTATTATTGGCTATTTTAAAAGACCCAGATAATATTGTTACTCAGATGTTGGATAAGAACCAGATTGATTATTCTAAAATTACTACTCTTGTGCAAGAATATAGTAGTGGAAAAGAAGAAGAGACACAAGATAAAATAGATCCTATAGAAGACCAATATCCTGGAGGATTTCCTCCAGAGCCAGATGAAGGTAGTGGGAAATCCCAAAAAACCAATAAGCCTAGCAAAAAAGATGGGGATCCTAAATCTTCAACTCCAGTTTTAGATAATTTCGGTCGTGATTTAACCCGATTAGCCGAGGAGAATAGATTAGACCCCATTGTTGGAAGAGAAAGTGAGTTGGAACGTATTGCTCAAATTCTAAGCCGTCGTAAAAAAAACAATCCAATTTTAATTGGGGAACCAGGTGTTGGCAAGTCTGCTATAGCCGAAGGTTTGGCCATTAGAATTGTGAGTCGTCAGGTAAGCCGAGCTTTATTTAATAAAAGAATATTTACCCTAGACTTAGCATCTATTGTCGCAGGAACGAAATATAGAGGTCAATTTGAGGAAAGAATGAAAGCTATTTTAAATGAATTGGAGAAAAATCCCAATATCATATTATTTATAGATGAAATTCATACTATCGTTGGTGCAGGTAATGCTTCAGGTTCTTTAGATGCCTCAAATATGTTTAAACCAGCCTTGGCTCGTGGAGAACTCCAATGTATTGGTGCAACCACTTTAGATGAATATCGCCAAACCATTGAAAAAGACGGTGCTTTAGAAAGAAGATTCCAGAAAATCATTGTGGATGCCACCTCTCCTGAAGAAACAGAAACCATTCTATCTAATATTAAAGAACGATATGAAGATCATCACTTAGTGCGTTATTCTGACGAAGCTTTAAAAGCATGCGTTCAGTTAACCAACAGATATATGAGTGATCGATTCTTACCAGACAAAGCTATTGATGCTTTAGATGAAGCTGGAGCTCGTGTTCATATCACTCATATGAATGTGCCTGATGGTATCATTAAAATAGAAGGAAAAATTGAGGAGGCTATTCAGAGAAAGAAAAATGCTATTAAAAAGCAACAATTTGAACAAGCTGCTCAGTTAAGGGATAATGAACGAGAATTACAAGAAGAATTAGACTTAGCCAAACGCAAATGGGAACAAGAAACTCAGATAAATAGAGAGGAAGTTACTGAGCAAGATGTGGCTGAAGTGGTTGCTATGATGACCGGTGTTCCTGTACAAAGAATTGCCCAAAAAGAAGGTGATAAACTGCAGAAAATGGAAGATGACTTGGCCGAATCAGTTATTGGTCAATTCGATGCTATACAGAAAGTTACAAAGGCTATTAGAAGGAATCGTGCAGGATTAAAAGACCCTAGCAAACCCATTGGAACTTTTATATTTTTAGGCCCTACTGGTGTGGGTAAAACTTATCTAGCAAAAATACTCGCAGAATATATGTTCGACTCCGCCGACACCTTAATCCGTATCGATATGAGTGAGTATATGGAGAAATTTGCAGTAAGTAGATTGGTGGGCGCTCCTCCTGGCTATGTGGGCTACGAAGAAGGAGGCCAGTTAACCGAGAAAGTTCGCCGCAAACCCTACTCTATCATCTTACTTGATGAAATTGAGAAAGCACATCCCGATGTTTTCCACATGATGCTACAAGTATTGGATGATGGGCAACTCACTGATAGTTTTGGAAGAAAGGTAGATTTTAAAAATACCATTATCATTATGACTTCTAATATTGGTAGTCGTCAGTTGAAAGACTTCGGTACTGGTGTTGGATTTAATACCCAAGCTCGTCAAGGCAATAAGTCGGCACATACACAAGGTGTTATAGAAAATGCTTTGAAGAAAGCTTTTGCACCTGAATTCTTAAACAGAATTGATGATGTCATTGTGTTCAATAATTTAGAAAGAGATGATATTCATAAGATTATCGACATTGAGCTCAAGGGACTTTATCAGCGTATCCACGATTTAGGATATAAGATTAGAGTGACTGAGAAGGCTAAAGATTTCTTAGCTGAAAAAGGCTGGGATCCTCATTTTGGTGCAAGACCCTTAAAGCGTGCTATTCAAAAATATATTGAAGATGAGTTGGCAGAAGAGATTATCAAAACTAAATTGGAAGAAGGCGATACTATTGCAATCGACTACAGTAAAAAGCTGGAAAAGATTGTGATTAAGATTACTAAGAAAAAGAAATAATAATTCTTTTCTATAAAATGCAAAAAATCCCCTGTTCGCTTGAAAAGGGGATTTTTTATTATTTGTTTTTCTAGTTTACTCACTGCCAACCGAAATATATTCCTCAAAACTTTTACTCATAGCTGTTTTTAGTTCCCCATCTTCATCATACATTAAGTATACCTTGATATGAGGATGAATTTCTGCATATTTTAAGGTTTTTTCCACTCCTAACACCATAAAAGCAGTAGCGTAGGCATCGGCTTCTCCAGCTGAGGGAGCAATGACGGTTGTACTTAAAAGACTATGTGTAACAGGGAATCCTGTTTTTGGATCCAAGCTATGTGCATATTTTTTCCCGTCTAGCTCATAAAACTTTCTATAATTTCCTGATGTGGCTACAGCTGCATCTTTTAGGCTAATGATTCTATTATAAAAGCGCTCCTCAGCACCATCTTCAGGAATCTCTATGCCAATTTTCCAATGATCACCATTGGGCTTTTGTCCACTTGCATAAATTTCACCTCCAAGGTCGATCAGGAAATCATTAATCCCATTAGATTTGAAATATTTAGCTAAAACATCAACTGCATACCCTTGTGCAATGGCATTAAAGTTAAGTTGAATATGTGGATTCTGCTTAATCAGCTTTCCATTTATAATAGAGATTTGATGATAGTCCACATATTGTTTTAGACTATCAATTAGCGCATGATTTACAGAATCGGGCTTCTCAAAGGTTCCAAACCCCCAAACGTTGGCCAAAGGAGCAATAGTCATATCAAAGCTGCCTTCTGTTTCTCCTGATATTTTTTGAGAAAGGTTAAAGTTCTCAATGAACCAATCGTCTAATTCCACCTCTTCGTTCCTGTTTATTTTACTTACAATACTATTGGGCTGATAAACAGAAACAGATTGATCAAAAGCATTTAATAGGCTATCCACCTCATTTTGGAAATCGCGAGAATCAGTCTCGTAATAGTTAATGGCATAATAAGTTCCTTGAGCTGTACCAGTAAAATGCACCTTTTTTAACGGTTTTTCTTGGCAACCAAATAGTAATCCAAAACTAAGTAAGGAAATTACGAAATAATATTTTTTCATAGAAATTATTTAGAATCGGAAACCCATACGAACACTTGGTGTGGCCATAGGTTGCACTCCATCACCAGTTTTTTGATCTCGCGACATGAAACCCACTCCTAAATTCACAGAAAAGATAAAGTTTTTAGTGGGCTCATAGATAAATCCATTATTCAGTAAAAAAGCTGTGTGAATGTATTCCTCTTTCACATCTTTTTCTTCAGTATAGCCGTCATAATAAGAATAATCAATGCCTTCATAGTGAGCTGAAATCACTCTTACTTCTGGTCCCACGAAATATCTAATTTTACCTTGACCTGTAGGATATAATTTCATACCTAAACCACCCCACCAATTCACTTGGTCTCCATAAACATCATCGGCTTCACCAATAGCAATTGAAAATGGAATATTGATCGACATATTTCCTTCATCTCCAAATATATGCTCATATTCGAAACTTACTCGTTTTAATACCACATCTGATAACATAATAGAGATATTATTTCTTCCAAAAGCAGCTTCATCCTGCTCTTTATCAGAATCGTGTTTCTGAGCATGAATGCTCAATACTGAAAAAACCATCATTAATAATAGAGAATACTTTTTCATATTGTTTATTTTTTTGTTTCTTATAAATACATAGACCAATATCAAATATTGGAGTTGCTTGATTGAGCAAATATCAGAAATTTATTAAAGACTTTGTAATAATTTCAATTTAGAAGCTATAACCCATTTTAAACGCTGGAGAAACAATTGCATTTATACTATTCTCATGATTGCCATAGGCTCCAACTCCTATCTTAACACCCATAAACAATTGCTTGATGGGATAATATTTAATTCCTACATCCACTAAAAAAGCTGCATAGGCGTATTTGATTTCTTGAACTTCCTCACTTGGAGAAAAATCTGATGAAATATAGTCATACTCCTCATAGTAATAATAATCATTTCTATGGGTAGCACCACCAAACCTGATTTCAGGACCGAAAAAGAATTTAACTTTAGTGGGTTTAGCAATGGGGTGAAACATAAATCCAAATCCTACATACCAATCTGATTCATCTTTAAAATCATCTAAATCTCCAATTGGAGAATAGTTATAACTATAATCATCCGCAGAACGATGAATCTCACCAAAACGATAAGATAATGGAATAATTACAGACATATTTCCATTTTTAGTCATTCGTTCATAATCTATGGTAAAACGCTGTAACCCCATATCTATTAAATTCCAAGATATATTATTCCTTGTCTGAACATCATACTGGGCAAAAACCTGAGGAAGGAAAACAATTACTGTCAAGATTAGAAAAATGCATTTTTTCATGATAAGGATGTTTTATTCTTAGAGTCATATTTTTCTCAAATGTATAAATTATATCATAAAGTAATGGCTTCCTTATTCATCTTTATAGTAAAAAATTTAAAATCACAACGCATTGTTTATCAATAACATTGCTCAGAAATAATAAATTTACTTGAATAAATATCAAAAAAAGTATTTGCCAAATAAAAATAAATACTAGTTTTGTAACATGATTATAGCGATGAATAATAGATTTTGGTGGTGGCTTTCATTTCAATTCGAAATAGGAAAGTAACCCAGTATATCTATATTTAAAATATACAGCCGAAGGTGAAAACCTTCGGCTTTTTTTGTGCATTAATTTTTAAATTATAATAAATGAAAACTAAATTCTCCTTTTGGATAGAAAAAATCATATTTCGATGGCATCCGTTTATCATTAAATAGACAACCAATTATCGAAAAAAAATAATGATTAATTCAAAAAATATAGCTTAAAATGGAAAATATTACAACAAAACAAACAGAACAAGATTTCGCATCAGTTAATGGTAAATTTGGAGATTATGGGGGAATGTTTGTACCACCTGTTTTAGAGGGGAAATTATTAGAGTTGGCTGAGCAATTCGAGAAATACAGTAAAGACAGTAGTTTCGAACAAGAATATATCTATTACTTGAAGAATTTTGTGGGAAGACCTTCTCCCCTATATTATGCCCATCGCTTGAGCCAACATATTGGTTCTAAGGTATATTTAAAAAGAGAAGATTTAAATCATACTGGTTCGCATAAAATCAATAATACAATTGGGCAGATTTTACTAGCCAAAAGAATGGGGGCAACTGAAATAGTTGCGGAAACAGGTGCAGGTCAACATGGTGTAGCCACCGCGACTGCAGCTGCATTATTCGGTATGAAATGCAAGGTATTTATGGGTGCCAAAGATGCCGAGCGCCAAAAGATGAATGTGAGTAGAATAAAGCTTCTAGGTGCTGAAATGGTATTAACTGAATCAGGAACAGCTACATTGAAAGATGCAGTTGACGCAGCCTTAGGTTATTATATTGAGAATCCACATGTATTTTATTTATTAGGGTCGCAGGTTGGACCCCATCCCTATCCTACTATGGTTGGTTTTTTTCAATCGGTGATTGGTAAGGAAACCAAAAAGCAGTTTATTGAGAAAGAAGGAAGATTGCCAGATAATCTATTTGCATGCATTGGAGGAGGCTCAAACGCAATAGGACTCTTCGGTGATTTCTTAAAAGACCGTGAAGTTGCCATTCATGCTGCAGAAGGTGGAGGAAATGGAGTATTAGGGGATACGGCTGCTACACTTAGCCTCGGAAAACCAGGCGTATTTCAAGGAACATTTAGCTATGCATTAACTGATGAGAATGATGAGATATACCCATCGCATAGCATTGCTGCAGGATTAGATTATCCCGGGGTGAGCCCACAACATGCTTTACTCAAAGATACTGGTCGTGCTCATTATCATATTGTTACCGACGATGAAGCCATTGAAGGATTTAAACTATTAAGTAAATTAGAAGGTATAATTCCTGCCATTGAATCCTCTCATGCTATTGCTCTTGCAGCTAAACTACTCAAAGGAAAAACTGGTCAGGTGAGTGTGATCAATCTTTCGGGTCGTGGAGATAAAGATGTGGAGCGTGATTTGATGTAGAAGACGGATGCTGGATGCTGGATGGCAACATTTAGTAGTTGGAAGATATATGAGATTGAATAGATTTTCCAAATATGGACAAGCTTTAACTTCGTGTTTCTTTCTTCAATCCCGAAAACAAAAAAAGAGATGTTACTGCCAGGGCAACAACATCTCTTTTGATTTCATCTAGAGGTTAGAACTAGAGTCTTTCCAATTCCACAGTAAAGTGGCGCATGATTGGAGCTTCTTTAGTGATTTTCACGCCAGAAGTGATTTCTTCGCGGCGATCGAAAACATTCTTCAGAGCGGCTGCGATATATTCCATATGGTTATTGGTATAAGTTCTTCTAGGAATAGCTAATCTTAATAACTCTAATTCAGGATATCTATTTTCTCTTGTAATAGGATCTCTATCAGCTAAAATCGCTCCGATCTCTACTCCTCTTACTCCACCTTCTATATACAATTCCACTGCAAGTGTTTGAGCAACGAAATCTTCTTTGGGCAATTCAGGAAGGAATCTTTTGGCATCCACAAAAATAGCATGCCCTCCAAATGGTTCTTGAATAGGAATACCATATTCTTTTAACTTGCTACCTAAATAGGCTACTTGTCCAACTCTAGATTCTAAGAACGGAAACTCAGTACCTTCATCTAATCCTTGAGCTAAAGCATTCATATCTCTTCCCGACATTCCTCCGTATGTAATATAGCCTTCAAAAATGATTCCAAAAACACTAGCTTGCTTATATAAATCTTCATCTTTAAATCCTATGAATCCTCCCATATTTACAATGGCATCTTTTTTAGAACTCATGGTCATGGCATCAGCGTAGGTATACATTTCCTTCACAATCTCTTTGATAGTTTTGTCAGCATAACCAGGTTCTCTTGTTTTGATGAAATATGCATTTTCAGCAAAACGAGCAGAATCAAACATCACTAGTGTTCCATATTTCTTACAAAGGGCGTGAACATCTTTAATATTTTGCATGCTTACAGGCTGTCCTCCAGATGAATTACATGTTACTGTAATAATAACCATAGGAATCTGAGCCATAGGATAATCATTGAAAGTTTTTTCCAACTTGGCTAAGTCTATATTTCCTTTAAAATCGTGTTGTACAGTAGTATCAAAAGCTTCATCAATAGTACAATCTACTGCCTTTGCCTTTCTAAATTCGATATGACCTTTTGTAGTATCAAAATGGCTGTTGCCAGGAATAATGTTTCCTTCTTTTACCAAAACAGAAAATAATACATTCTCAGCTGCTCTTCCTTGGTGTGTTGGTAAGAAATAATCGAAGCCTAAAATATTTTTGATGGCAGCTTTCATTTTATAGAAAGAGCTAGCACCAGCATAACTCTCATCACCAATCATCATTTCTGACCACTGTTTATCACTCATAGCTCCAGTACCACTATCAGTTAAAAGGTCAATAAAAACCTGTTCACTTTTAAGATTGAATAAATTATATTTTGCGTCTTTGATCCACTTTTCACGTTCTTCGCGTGTACTTCTTTTTATAGTTTCAACCATTTTAATTTTAAATGGTTCTGCGTAAGGTAATTGCATAACAAAATTCTTTTTTTAATGAAATAAAATAATAATGAGAAATAATTGGTCATCTAATGTGATACCGATAAGTATCTAAAAGATGTTATTTAGAAAAAATAGCATTTGAATCATCAAAATACTATAAGTAAAACCATTTTACTATGGTTTTAAAAAGAGTAATGAAAGTTATCGCGATTCTTAATATTTAAAAAGCGATTTAGAATTAAGTATTTCAAAAATAGTTTTGTCATTTTCTGTTTTGAAGAATTGCAAATTTACAAAAAAAATGATTTTCATATCTAGTTATTCTAAAATTAAGTAAAACTCTATTGTTTTAAAAAATTTACACCAACATTTACAAATACAAGGCAAAAAAAATCCTGCATCACTAGTGATACAGGATATAAATATGGTATGATTGTAAATTTATTATTTTAAACTTCAGCTCCTAAGCATATATCTAATCCTTTAACAGTTTGGATAATTCTATTGTCAAGAGTAACAAAGTTAGGTTTGTCTATAGCATCTTTCAATGGAACTGAAACAATGTCTGGATGCTGGTAAGAAACCATTTTTCCAAATTCTTCTTCTAAGACCATCTCGAATGCTTTAACACCAAACTGGGCTGCTAAAACTCTATCGTAAGCTACAGGTACACCACCTCTTTGTAAGTGTCCTAGCATGACATCTCTCATATCAGCTTTCATTCCAGCATCTTTTAATTCTCTAAGAACCTGGTGAACAATACCGCCTAATTTAAGGTTTTCGTATCCTACTTCTTGGCTTCTTTCGTAGTGCATAGTTCCTTCAGCAGGTCTTGCTCCTTCAGAAACCACCATAATTCCGAAGCCTCTATCCTTATAGAAACGGCTTTCTAATTTTTCCTTAACTAATTTAATATCATAAGGAATTTCAGGAATCAAACATACATCGGCACCACCAGCAATTGCAGCATTTAATGCAATCCAACCGGCATAACGTCCCATCACCTCCATACCGAAAACACGGTTATGTGAAGCAGCCGTAGTTACTAATTTATCTAGTGCTTCAGTAGCAATTTGAACAGCTGTCTGATAACCAAAAGTAGAATCGGTAGCAGAAAGGTCATTATCAATAGTTTTTGGAACACCAATAACATTCAACCCCATTTCGAAAAGTTTCTGAGAAATAACCTGACTACCATCTCCACCAATATTGATAACTGCATCAATACCCATGAACTGTAGCTTACGAAGCATTTCTTCTGAACGATCTACACTAATCCAATTTCCTTTTTTATCTTTAATAGGCCAAGCAAATGGTCCTCCTTTATTTGTTGTTTCAATGATGGTTCCACCTTGATAGTGAATTCCTTTTACAGCGGCTTGGTCTAACACTTTAATTTGTGTAGGCTCCCATAAAACACCATTAAAAGCTTGAATACTTCCAACAACTTCCCAATCTTTCTCTTGTGCTGCTCTTTTAACAATGGCTCTTATTACTGCATTCAGTCCGGGGCAATCTCCACCTCCCGTTAATACTAAAACTCTTTTCATCTCTGATATCTTGTTTAATTAATCTATTTTCGGTTAAATAGTAGCGCAAAAGTAATAATATTTAAATACATGAATCACTTAGTTGGCATCTTCAACTCATTTTTTATCAAGTATTTTCAACCGCAAACGATTGAAGAGGGATATCTTAATTTTAGGTGTAAATCGTAGGCTCTGAAACTCAATCTACTTTATAGGTAATTTATAATTATTGTAAATTTGAAAATATGTTAATCTTTGCTATTAACAAAGGTTAAACTTAGGTTAAAGTACTCTCAACCTTATATTTAATTGGCTAATTTTGGCTTTCCTATGAATAAAAGAAAAATACAAATCGTCATCATTTTTAGCATTTTTGCTTTATTGGGTTCCATTGGTATTCAATATTATTGGATTAATATGCTTTATGAACAAAATAGAGTACTATTTGATCAGAATGTAAATAGGGCATTAAAGTTTGCAATAGATGCACTTGACCAACAAGAAAAACTCTATCATATTCAAAGAAGTCATCTCAATACACGCAACATTCACCGAATTAGTATTGAACATGAAATTGAAGAGAATGCTATCATTTTTGCAGATAATGAATTTGAACATTTTCAAGAAGTAGTGATTTCGCAAATGCTGGATAGTATGAGTAATAATATGATTATAGTCAATGCTAATGTAGAAAGGGAATTAGAGTTTTATGACGAAAAGGCGGATTGGGAATTTGTAAATGGAAATGGTAATAACATAGAAACTAAGATTCATATCAAACTCAAAAACGACTCTATTTACCAAAGTTTTGAAGCTAAAGCTGATAGCCTGATACAAGTTCTAGAATACAAAACTATTGCCCTAAGAGATGAAAAAGACAATATCGAAACTACTATAGACCAATTGGTTTGGGAGATGGATGAGTGGAGTAAGCCTTTTATGGATAGCATCCCAAAAAAATTAATACAGGAAGTGATTGAAAAAAGCTTAATAGAATATAATATCCCCAATCAATTTAACTTTGCTATATTAGATAGTCTAAGTGAAGAGACGGTGCTTTATTCTAGCCATGATTTTGACAAGAATTCCTTTAGTTATTTTTCCAATTTATATCCTTATGAACTGATTCCTAGAAAACAACTATTAGCATTACAGGTTAATCGTAAACAGCTGTATTTAAACCTCTCTACTCCTATTACTTTATCTATTGCTTTCACACTGATGCTGACAATAGGTTTATTACTTATAATTAAAAATCTACTTCACCATCGGAAAATATCTGAAGTTCAAAGTGATTTCATTAATAATATGACACATGAATTTAAAACACCAATCGCTACCATTTCATTGGCTTCTGATTCAATATTAAATCCTATTATTTTAGGTAACAAAGATAAAGTCAGCTATTTCACAGGCATGATAAAAAAAGAAAACAGGAGGATGAATAGGCTGGTGGAGAAGATATTACAAATGGCTAGATTAGAAAGCAAAGAGTTGAAACTCGAAAAACAAACCATTGATGTTCATGAAGTTTTGCAGAATATAGTGGAAAACACACAAATAAAACTTGAGGACAAAGGGAATATTTCTTCTGATTTCCAAGCAAATACCTTTGAAGTATTAGCAGACCAAGTACACCTAATAAATGTATTCTATAATTTATTGGACAATGCCATCAAATATTCTGAAGAGCCTGTTCAGATAAAAATAGCCACTTCGAATACAAAATATCACCTTTCTATCAATATTAGTGATAAGGGTAAAGGGATGAATAAAAAAGAGTTACAGTATATTTTCGATAGGTTTTATAGAATTGAAGCGGGAAATGTACATAATATTAAAGGATATGGATTGGGACTCACCTATGTAAAAGCTATAATAGAAAAACATGGTGGAAGTATTCATGTGAAAAGTGAATTGGGCATAGGTAGTAGTTTTGAAATTCGACTACCCATTAAGAAATAAGAGAAAGGAAAAAAATGAAAATATTTTTATTAGAGGATGACAAAAGTTTTGGTGAAGTTTTAAAAGCATATTTAGAGATTCACAAGTTTGAGGTGTTTTGGGTCCAAGACGGACAAGAAGCTATAGATAAGTTCGACGAGTCAAAATTTGACTTCTGCATACTCGATGTGATGCTCCCTAATGTTGACGGCTTCTCAGTAGCACAAAGTATCAGGAGCCAAGCCCCTGAAATTCCATTCATTTTCCTGACAGCCAAAACTTTAAAAGAAGACGAAGTAAAAGGCTATGAACTTGGTGCCGACGATTATATCAAAAAGCCATTTGATTCTGAAGTATTAATTTATAAAATCAAAGCGATATTAGGAAGAAAAACTCTAAAAAAGCCCACTGACAGCCATGAATTTGAGATTGGAATCTTCCATTTTAGTTCTATGATTAGAGAATTACTCAATACCAGCACTGAAGAGAGTATTAAATTAAGTCCTAAGGAAGCTGAACTACTCAGGTTATTATTACTTAATTTGGGTGAAGTATTACCACGGGAAGAAGCCTTAAAGCAAATATGGGGAGATGATAATTACTTTACTACTCGAAGCATGGATGTATATATTACAAAGCTTCGTAAATTCCTAAAAGCTGATAGTCGATTGCAGATTATCAATATCCATGGAAGTGGGTATCGATTGTTTCTTCAGGAGTAAGAATTACTTTTTCTATAAAAAGCCCCATTCCTTTTCTGAAATGTATTTTCTAAATTATTATACATCAATCATTTGAATTTATACAATTCGATTCTTCAAAAAATATTGTTTACATAATTTTGAGCAGCTATAACTGCAATTGTCAACAGACATGCTTTTTCAAATACAATCCCTATTAAATATTTAATGACCTTATAGGTAAAGCTATTAATATATACTTTATCCATAGATTATTCATTTGCTTATATATAACGTTTAAGTATTTTATTATTTCAACAATTGTTAATAACTAATTCATACCAAAGGGGTACGCTTTTGACAATTCTGGTATTAATAGATAAGCCGCTATTAAAATTCGCCATTGCCCACACAAGCAATTATCAATTTTTGCTGCTTTTACCAATCACGACCATCTTTGACCATAACACATCAAAACACTCAATTTATTAATTAAAATCACAATTATGAAGTTTTTAAATTACTATGTTATGGTAGTATTAGGAGTTTTAATTCTATCTAATGGTTCCTTTGCGCAAAATGTTACTCAAAAATCAACACTCCTCAATTTTGCCAACGAAAAGGCTCAGTCATTCACGGTTAAAAAAGCAGAAGCTTTAAGGTATGCAAAAAAAAACGATATTCCAGTTTTCATAGAAAATGATGAGGTATTTATGGAATTAATGTCTATCGATTTCTATGGAAACCCTCAGTATTATAGGACTGAAAATGAAGTGGCAGCTAAAACCATCTCTACAAATAAGGTACATACTGGAGGTGGTTCCGGGTTAAATCTTAATGGCTCTGGAATGACTGTCCATGAATGGGATGGTGGAGCCATCCGCACTTCTCATCAGGAATTGACAGGAAGAGTTACCCAAGTCGATGGTGCAACGACCACTCATTATCATGCACAGCACGTGGCCGGAACATTAATTGGTTCTGGAGTAGTTTCTAGTGCAAAAGGGATGGCCCCTCAAGCGCAACTGCGTGCTTTCGATTGGAATAGTGATGAGTCGGAAATGGCTACAGAAGCAGCTAATGGAGCTCTGGTTTCTAATCATAGTTATGGATATGGTCGAGGATGGTCTTGGAATGGATCTAGCTGGGTTTGGTATGGAACTACGAGTATCAGTTCACAAGAGGATTATCTCTTTGGGTTCTACGATACACAAGCGAGAGATTGGGATATTATCGCACACAACGCTCCTAATTATTTAATTGTAAAATCGGCTGGTAACGATCGCGGTGACGGACCAACAAACGGTAGTTATCCTCAAGATGGGCCTTACGATTGTATTTCACACTCTAGTGTCTCTAAAAATATATTGACAGTTGGTGCAGTCGAAGATATTTCAAGTGGCTATAGCCAAGTATCTGACGTAGTGATGAGTAGCTTTAGTTCTTGGGGACCTTGCGATGACAGTAGAATTAAACCTGATATCGTAGCTAATGGGGTTGGTTTATATTCAGCAGATGATGACAATGACTCTGATTACCAATCACTAAGTGGAACTTCAATGTCATCTCCATCCACCACAGGTTCCCTCCTCTTATTACAGGAGCACTATAATAATTTAAAAGGAGGAAACAATTTCATGAAAGCTGCTACATTAAAAGCACTTGTCATTAATACTGCCGATGAAGCTGGTACTAATATTGGACCTGACTACCAATTTGGATGGGGATTAATGAACACACTAACAGCAGCTCAAACCATTACAGAAGACCAAAGTTTAAATGTGTTGGACGAGTTAAATCTGGCGAACGGTGCAAATTACCAAAGAACAGTTATTGCCAAGGGAAACGAACCTATTAAGGTGACTATAGTTTGGACAGATGTAGCAGGAACGCCAACTTCAAATTCTTTAGATCCAACAACTGCAATGCTAGTAAATGACTTAGATTTAAGGTTAAGTAATGGCGGAACCACTCATTATCCATGGTCATTAACAGCTAGTTCTCCTTCTGCTTCCGCTACCAATAACGGAGAAAACAATAGAGATAATGTGGAAGTTGTATACATTGCTAATCCTACTGCTGATGCTTCTTATACTATTACTGTAGATCACGATGGAACCATAAGTGGTGGAAATCAAGATTTCTCTATCATTATTAGCGGAATTAAAACTGCATCTACGCAGCCACCGGTGGCTAACTTTACCCAAAGTGCAACAAATATCAATACTGGTCAAAGCATTAGCTTCACCGATCAAACAACCTATGGCCCAGGCGCTTGGTCTTGGAGTTTTCCTGGTGGAACACCTTCAAGCTCAACTGATCAAAATCCAACCGTTACTTATCAAACTTCTGGCACATATTCTGTTACTTTAACAGCCACAAATGCTAGTGGAAGTGATACTGAAACTAAAAGCAATTTAATATCTGTTAGTCAAGCCCCCATTACTTATTGTAATTCCCAAGGAAATGATTTTAGCTATGAGTGGATTTCAAAAGTAGTGATGGGTAGTTTTACAAAAAGCTCTGGAGCTACAGGATATTCTGATTTTACAGGTGATATTGTTTCCCTGAACCAAGGAGAAAATGTAGCTGTTACTTTAACTCCATCTTTCAAAAGTAGTACTTATGCAGAATATTGGAAAATTTGGATTGACTATAATAAGGATGGCGATTTTGAGGATGCTGGAGAGGAAGTTTTCAGTGGAAATGGTAGTGCTGTTGTTGCAGGGAGTTTTACAGTGGACAATGGTGCAACGGGAAGCACGAGAATGAGAGTTACTATGAAGTATAATGCCAACCCAAGTTCATGTGAAACCTTCTCCTATGGTGAAGTAGAAGATTATACGGTAACTTTTAGTGCTCCATTAGCTCCAATTGCTGCTTTTTCGGCTTCAACAACAGTAATAAATGCTGGAGAAAGCATACAATTTACCGATGCTTCTACCCATAATCCTAGCTCATGGAGCTGGTCATTCACTGGAGGCACACCTTCTATTAGTACAGCCCAAAACCCTAGCATCACTTATAATACTCCTGGCAATTATACTGTAAGCTTAGTAGCAACAAATGCCACAGGAAATGATAACGAAACTAAAACAAATTATATCACAGTAAATGCTGCACCAATTAACTATTGTAGCTCACAAGGTAATAACTTCAGTTATGAGTGGATTAGCAAGGTGACAGTTAACTCTTTTACAAAAAATAGTTCCGGAAGCAGCTATTCTGATTATACAGCTGATGTTATTGATTTAAACTCTGGAAGCAATACCATAAGTTTAAGTCCAGCATTCTCAAGTACTGTTTATAATGAGGTTTGGAGAGTTTGGATTGATTGGAATAGAGATGGTGACTTTGCAGATATTGATGAGGAAGTATTTGCTTCTGCATTAACAAGTGCTTTGGTTTCTGGTAGTTTCAATAGCAAAGCTGGATTTGCTGGCCAAACCAGGATGCGCGTCTCTATGAAATGGAATGCCATACCTACATATTGTGAGTCGTTTAGCTATGGTGAAGTGGAGGATTATACCATCAATGTAAGTACCAGTAATGAGGAATTGTCGTTTGAAGCTTCTCAAATAGCTTATGAAGTCAATATATATCCTAATCCTGCTCAAGATTATTTTATCATTTCACAGAACGAAATATTAGATACTGAAGTCATGATTTATGATATGGAAGGTAGGTTAGTCATGAAAAGAAAGCTTTCTGACTATCAAAATACTTTCAATACAAGTCAACTAGAATCCGGTATCTATATGATACGCTTACATCAAAATGAAGAGCTCCTCAATAGGAAAATTATTATCAACTAATTGGTGAACATGAAAAAAGCGACTCTTTCAGTCGCTTTTTTTCCTTTTATAAATATTAAGTAAAATTTAAAATAAATTGAACTTTATACTTTTCAATCATTGACTTTGCTTCATCAAAAATACTAAAGCATCCCACACCTTACCATTGGCTATTAAATCTTTAGAATAACAAATAGGATTCAACCCTTTTTGTGTCAATCCATTATTCACATATTCTGAAAGATTCTCGTCTTTCAAATCTTCTTTATTGGGTAATCGTTCCACACCAGCTAATTGAGCTTTTTCAGGCTGGCTCCAGTCTCTAGAATCACGAATAAAACTAGGTAATAGATCAAAACCTATTCCTATATGAGCTAAAGGTTTTGGAATTTCAAAAAGAGCATCTCCAATGGTTCTCACATAATAGTTCCCTCCCATTCTACCTACTAAATCTGCAAGGTTGGGATCTACATGTCCATTATAATCTAGAATATTCTCATCAATATGGATTCTTGTCACTTCACAAATTACTAAATTACCAGCTCCACCTTCTGTTCCTGTCTCAATAACTTGTTGAACCTTACATTCATATTGTATGGGTGACTCCTTCACTCTGAATGGTTTTATGGTCTCTGACTCCTGCATGGTAAACCCTGCTTTATCGAACTCATTAACCCCTTTGGGATAGTTTGAACTGGCTAAACTCATCTGCTGAGCCATATCAAAAGTCACCATATTGATGACCACTTCAGGAACTTCTTGAATATTGAAAAAAGTATGTTTGTTTTTATTGTCTTTCCCTCCTCTAGCTGGTGAAAATATTAGAATAGGAGGATTAGCACTAAAAGCATTAAAAAAGCTAAATGGTGATAAATTTGGATTTCCATCTCTATCAATAGTACTTGCAAAGGCAATAGGTCGAGGTGCAATTCCACCCAAAAGTCCATGATGAACCTCTTGTACACTCCTCTCCTTTGGATTTATTGTCATCATTCTAATTCGTCTTTAAATAAATTATTTAGCTGGTAAAATTTTACATACACTTTCACCGAAACCAATTCGTCGTCCATCTTTTTCACAGAAAGCTCTCATGATGATGGTATCTTGATCGTGGATAAACTTTCGTTCTGTTCCATCTTTCATTTTCAAAGGTTTAGTTCCTTTCCATGCTAATTCTAACATGGAGCCATAAGAATCTTCAGTAGGCCCACTTATGGTACCAGAAGCATACATATCTCCTGGCTTTACATTGCAACCATTAATGGTTTGATGAGCCAATTGCTGATTCATATTCCAATACATATACTTGTAATTAGAATTGCAAACCACAGATTCCTCAGCACTTTCTGGCTGAATAGCAACTTGGAGATTAATATCAATATTCTTATCTCCTTCATATTCTAAATAGGGAAACACTTTTGGATTTTGCACAGGACCAGCTACACGATAAGCTTTCAAAGCATCAAGGGTTACTATCCATGGAGAAATTACAGACCCAAAGTTTTTAGAAAGAAAGGGACCTAAGGGAACATATTCCCATGTTTGAATATCTCTGGCCGATAAATCGTTAAATATTACCATGCCAAAGATGTGTTTCTCTGCATCTTCTGTTGTTATATGGTCACCCAATTTATTTCCTTGACCAGTGATAAAAGCCATTTCCAATTCGAAATCGACTCTTTGACTGGCACCAAATTTTGGTGGTTGTTCAGGATCTAATCGAGTTTGTCCTTTTGGGCGATGAATATCTGTACCACTTACCACAATACTACTTGCTCTACCATGATAACCTACTGGAAGATATTTCCAGTTTGGGAAAAGTGCATTAGCAGGATCGCGGAACATAGTGCCCACATTAGTGGCATGCTCAATACTACTATAAAAGTCGGTATAATCTCCAACTTTAACTGGCATCTCCATCTGAACATCTGAAATTGGAATTAGATATTTTGCATGAATATCTTCTTCATCTCTTATTTCGGTATTAGCCGATTGAAAAAGCTCGATAACTCTATTTCTCACACTTGTCCAACTCTCATTACCCAATTCCATAAATGGATTTAAAGTAGTTTTGTGAAATACTGTCCCATTTCCAAGTGGCAAATCGTTGAACCATCCATCCTCTCCCAATTGTGCTAAATCTAGAACAAAATCTCCTAACCTACTTCCACATCTTGTTTCTCCTTGATAAGTAAAAACTCCGAAAGGAATATTGTGAATACTGAAATCACTATCATCGGGAATATCTACCCATGAACTTAATCCTTTTGTATTAAATATATTTTCCATTATTTGTTATTTTCTGTGTTTTAATCAAGTTTGAAGTCAGAAATCAGTAGTACCAAATAGTTTAGAAACATTAGTTTCTCTTGGCAACAGATTCCAAAGAGTATTGTTTATAAAGTTCCTCTATTTCCTTGTTCTAGCTCAATCGATTCAAAAAGGGCTTTAAAGTTTCCTTTTCCGAAAGATTTGGCTCCTTTTCTTTGAATAATCTCAAAGAAGAAAGTTGGACGATCTTGAACTGGCTTGGTGAATAACTGTAATAAATATCCTTCATCATCTCTGTCGATGAGGATGTTTAGTTTCTTTAATTCTTCTAAATCTTCTTCAATCTCTCCAACTCTGTCCATTACTGTATCGTAATAGCTATCAGGTACCTGAAGAAATTCCACCCCTCTACTTTTTAAATCAGCAATAGTTGCAATAATATCATTAGTTGCCATAGCGACATGCTGTGGACCAGGCCCATAATAGAAATCAAGAAATTCTTCAATCTGTGATTTTTTCAAGCCGATAGCTGGCTCATTAATTGGGAATTTCACTTTGAAATTATCATTACTCATCACCTTAGATTTTAAGGCAGTGTATTCAGTTGAAATGTCTTTATCATCAAAAGAAATCAACTGAGTAAATCCAAAAATATCTTCATAATAACGAGCTGTTTTATCCATCTCATTCCAATTTACATTACCTACAATATGATCTACATATAGCAATCCTGTATCCTTAGGTTGATATTTGGGCTCCCATTTCTTATATCCAGGTAGAAATGGTCCAGAATACTTAGTCCGATCAACAAAAACATGCACTGTCTCACCATAGGTCTTGATGGCAGAAAGTACTACTTCACCCTCCTCATCTTTTTCTACTTTTGGTGCATAATGTGCTTTAGCTCCCCTATACATTGTTTCGGTAAAGGCCACCCTAGCATTATCTACATTTAAAGCAATTACTTTTACACCATCGCCATGAAGTTTATGATGTTCAGCTACTTCCCCATCTTTTTTTAGTGAAGCAGTTAAAACAATAGTTAATTTTCCTTGACGTAAAACGTAAGATGAGCGATCGGTTAATCCAGTTTCCAATCCAGCATAAGCAATTGGCTGAAAGCCAAAGGCCGTTTGATAAAAATGAGCAGCTTGTTTGGCATTACCCACATAAAATTCTACATAATCAGTTCCATTCAAAGGAATACATGTATTGTCCATTATTTTAGTTTTTGTTTAAATAGTTTTTAGCTTATTGCTTTTGCCCTTAGCTTTTCCAGCTTTTATAATAATCTTTAACTTCAATATTTAAAGCCTGCTTAGTGATTTTCAAAGGTTTGAAAGTATCGACCATCACTGCAAGCTCTTGTGTTTCTTTTTGACCAATGCTCCTTTGCACTGCTCCAGGATGAGGACCATGAGCTACTCCCATTGGATGCAAAGTAATCTGCCCCTTTTCAATATTATTACGACTCATAAAATCGCCATCCACATAATAAAGTACTTCATCGGAATCTAAATTGGCGTGATTATAAGGAGCCGGAATCGCCTGAGGATGATAATCGAATAAGCGGGGTACAAAAGCACAAGTCACAAAATTATGAGCTTCCCATGTTTGATGTACCGGAGGAGGTTGGTGAATACGCCCAGTAATGGGCTCAAATTCGTGTATTGATAAAGCATAAGGATAGTAACATCCATCCCAGCCAACCACATCAAAGGGATGCGATTCATAGTGATAGGTATATAGTTTATCATCTCTCTTTATCAACACTTTGTAATCTCCTAATTCATCAATAGATTCTAAGCGCTCTGGTCTGCGAATATCACGTTCATAAATGGGTGCATTCTCCAATAATTGTCCTGAATTACTTAAATATCTCTTTGGAAAATGAAATGGGCTAAAAGATTCTACAATAAAAAGGCGGTTGTCATCTCCTTCAAATTCCATTTGATATATAATTCCTTTAGGGATAATCAAATGATCGCCAGGAACAAAATCAATATGACCCAACATAGTTTTTAGCACTCCTTTTCCCTTGTGGATAAATACCATTTCGTGGGCTTGAGAGTTTTTATAGAAAATACCGGATGCCTTTATATTTGGAGCAGCCAAAGCAATATAAAGGTCTTGATTACCTAAAACCACTTGTCTGCTAGTTAAGAAATCTCCTCCGGGCTTCACATCGAAGCCACTAAAATTTCTTTTAACCATTAAATCCAATTCCATAAAGTCAGGACTCACATCAACAGCCTCCTCTATTTCAGTAACAAGAGTTGGTGGATAATGATGATATGTTAATGTATATTCCGATGAAAAACCCTCACTTGAAATCAACTGCTCAGCATATAGTTCGCCGTTATCTTTATAATAAGTAACATGTCTCTTTTTTGGAATTGACCCAAGCTTATGATAATGTGCCATTTGTTATTTTAATTTAGATTCTTTAAGAATAGCAAAGATATACTAAGAGAATCGAAATAAAAAGTAAAAAAACAGTAAAGTTTTAGTGAGTGAGGCTTTTGGGATGTATGGCAATATAGATTCTATGTTAAATAAGATAAAGCATATTGATTCAAACTGCTTTTTTCTGAAATAGCATGAACCAAAAAAAAGGAGCTTTCCGATAAGAAAACCCCTTTTAAAATATATTAAAGCTAATTATTGAACCTTGACCTTCTGATGATAAACAGCATCATTAGATTTTACAGTTAATAAATAAACTCCAGCTTCTATTGCTGAAATATTAATGTTTTGTTTCGTTCCTGAAGTATTCCAAGTTTTTATTTCTTGACCACTTAAATTATACATATTGATCTCATTAATACCTTGGTTTAGTTCGATATGTAACCATCCATTATTAACAGGGTTTGGATAAATCTTTAAGGCATCCTGAGCATCAACCAAACTAATCTGGTCAATAATAGTGCAACTAATGGCGGCAGTCCATCCAGCATCCTCTTGAGAACCATCAGAATGAAAAACAAATGTAAGTGCATTTTCAGGATGAGTACTTATCACTGTCCCTGGATTATCAGTTCCACAATATTTACCAATGAATTCAGAGGTGGTATTAGGTCCGTCATAAATCTCAAGGTAATCATAGTTACAACTGGCATGATACTCCACTGCAAAACTGGTAAAATCAACAGAAAGGATAGCCGTTTCAGCATCTTCTGAACCATAAATAGTGTAGATATAATCTAGGTTAGCACTATAATTAGCGTCTAAGCCACCATTATCCAAAAACAAACCACTACAAGTAGTAACACCACCATCTTCAATTATATATTCTTCGTTAACAGAAATATATTCTTCCTTAGAAATAGATTGTATATCACTACCCTTAGTTATCACTAAAGAAACATCAAATATTCCAACTTCATTATAGATTACTTGAGGATTTGCTTCTGTGGATGTAGCAGGTGTTCCTCCTTCAAAAGTCCAAGAATAGGTATCTGGCTCTCCCCAACAATCTTCAGAAAACTGAACAGTTGAACCAGCTGCTACTAGAACTTGATCCGCAGAAAAATCAGCCGTTAAAGTCGCACTTACCAATTGAACATTCAATATGGTAGATTCATAGTCTTCAGCTTCAACACCAATAAATGTCTTAGGAAGATATCCTTCAGCAGAAAATTTGAAATCATAGGTGCCGGCTTTTACTAAACGGTGATAATTTCCTAATCCATCTCTAGAGTACACGAATGAATTTAACTCATCATGATCAAGGATTTCTACTTTTGCTACTAGAGGTTCTTCGGTGATACTATCAGTAATGATACCTTGAACACCATAATACATTTGCTTCATATAATTAATCATAGATCTTTTATTATAAACCCAATGATTTTCTAATTGACTTTCCGGAATCAATTTAGTATCAGATATCTCTAGAGTCACCTCTCTACAATGATGGAAATAGTTCATATAATCTTGACGAGAACCATGTGTTGGATACCATGAATAACCATGAGTAATACCATTATCAAATTGATTCATATAGTTAGAAGGAGCAAAAGCATGACAAGTATCAGCATATTCACGACATACAAAAACCCACCACGCATCATCTGCCGTATGTAAATTCCAAGTATCCCATGGGTAGTTTAATACTTCTGCACCTCCATGTGTAGTTGCAGCCATAACAAAATTCTGCTCATCAGCTAAAGCCATAAAAGCCTCAGTTTCTGCCTGATATTCATTACCATCTGGATGTTCACCATAAGCAGGATTAGGATCATGATAATTTCTATTTAAGTCTACATTATTAGCATTGGCTCTTCTTGCACCGAATACACTATTATTTCCGCCATAATAAGTTCCATCTGGATTGGCTGCTGGATTAACCCATATCTCCAAGTTATTCACTAATTCAGTAACTTCTGCATCAGTTCCATAATTTGAAGTCAAGTAATCTATTAACCTCAAAAACAATACAAACCCTGCTGTTTCATCACCATGGATAGTTCCTGTATACATGAATTGCCCTTCAGGTTCACTAGTAGAAACATTATCAGAAATCTTTGCAAAAAGAATTTCACGACCTTCCTCTGAAGTTCCAATACTAAATACTTCACAAATATCAGGATAGTTTGTAGCAAACTCATACATCATTTCAACATAGGCCTCATAAGTAGGATAAGCATCCCATTCGTAAGCTTCTTTGTTAATACCGTCATACATTTTTGGAATAAATAATTCGCCAGGCTTTTGTAAAATTTCAAAACTTAAACCCAGCTCCTGAAATCCAGCAAAGCCTTTTTCATACATATAAGCATAAACTGCATCTCCATCAACTTCATCAATTGACATTAGCGGTGCCAAATTGATAATATCTTTAGAGGAATTGGTGTTAATTTTGACAAATGCTTCTCCTTTTTCTTGGAGATATTTATCTAAGGAATAATATGCATCATTTTGGCCAAACACAGTTAGCGATAAAAATAATGCAAGGATACTCAAGTAATTTTTCATCATATTTTATTTTCGATTAATGTCTTTTGTTTTCCTAGACAGTTTTAATTGAAATTGGTTGTTTAGGACACTGGACTTTTATAGTCATCAACGAATTGCTTGATTCTATTGGCTGTTTGTACATTTACTTTCACCAAAGGCAACCTTAAATGATGCTTTATTATACCCATAGTATTTAAAGCTGACTTTATTCCAGCTGGATTTCCATCCTCAAAAATAGCTTCCATAAATTCCAGTAAAGAAAAATTGAAGTCCTTAGCCGCTTTCCAATTGTTTTTTAATGCTGAGTTTACCATCTGACTGTATTCAGTAGGATAAGCATTTGCTGTCACAGAAATTACACCACTTGCTCCTGCTCCAATCATATTATATGTAAGGGCATCATCACCGGAAATAACTAAAAAATCTTTTGGTTTATCTTTTAAAATTTTAGTGATCTGAAACAAATCTCCACTAGCCTCCTTAATAGCTACTATATTTGAGAACTCTTCAGCAAGCTTTAAGGTAGTTTCCGCTTCCATATTTACACTTGTTCTACTAGGAACATTATATAAAATGATTGGCAAATCAGTTGCACTTGCTAAAGTTTTAAAATGATAATACAAACCTTTTTGGTTTGGCTTATTATAATAAGGTGTTACGGATAATATTCCATCAACATTTTGATAAGGAAATTTCTTTAATAGGGATTCTAAAGCTATTGTGTTATTACCTCCCACTCCAACAATAACGGGTACTCGTTCTTCTGCCTTATCTACAATAAACTCTACAACGGCTATTTTTTCATCTTCTGTTAAAGTGGCTGCTTCAGAAGTAGTGCCTAAAGCCACCAAATAATTGACTCCTCCATTTATAACATGCTCGACTAACTCGCCTAAAGATGTAAAATCAATGGTGCCATATTTATGGAATGGCGTGATTAGTGCTACTCCAGTTCCTTTTAGTTTACTTGTTTCCATTTATATTAATTTTTCCTAAATAGTAAAATACTTGATCTATAAATAATTTGGGTTTTAATCGGGGTTCATCAGTTTTGATCTTTAAATCGAGATAAGAATCCATTTTTTTATTGAAATCACCACCAACTCTAAGAGAGGTATTAACTTTTACAATTAAATAATTTAAGATATTTAGCTCATCAAAATTTAAATCGATAAGCAAATCGTACTTTTTGTCTATTATTGCCGATACTGATTCTGTCATTTTAATATTTCCAAGAAACGATAAATGGGAAGGAAATATTACTTGATCCAGATCTACATTATTTTCTTTGTCTTCTGATTTTGAATTTACAAAACATAAAAAATCAATATTCACCTTGTTTTTTGATAGGTTTTTGAAATGAGTTTTCCATTTTTCTCTTTCGTCTATATTCGACAAAGAAGCTAAAACCAATATTGAATGAATATCTGACAATGGCATAAAAACCTTGCGTCGAGGATTCTTTATATCCGTATTTCGAATCTTTCTATCTTGAAGAAATGCAATGATACCCATTGATGTTGTTCTAATAACCGTGTTTTCTTAAAAAGCTTGTAAAATTACGAAAATATTGAGTCCATTTATTATACTGACAATTTAAATAAACAAAAAAAAAGCCATCGTATAAATTACGATGGCTTTTCAATACATTGGTGAACCTGAAGGGACTCGAACCCCTAACCTCCTGATCCGTAGTCAGGTGCACTATCCAATTATGCTACAGGTCCAATGTTGATCCTTGCGGTTAAGCGGGTGCAAAGATAGCTATTTTTTATTTTTTACAAACAATAATATAAAAAATATTTAAAAGTTTAATTTTGCAGCAGCTTAAAAACAAACAAAACCTAATATCAAATCATGAGTCCTAAATATAAAAAACTAAGTTTAAAAGAGTTAAACAGATTGGATTTAGATCAATACCACGAAAAGAAAAAAATACCCATGGTTATTGTTTTAGATAATATTAGAAGCATGAGTAATATTGGTTCTGTTTTTAGAACTTCTGATGCCTTTTTAGTTGAAGAAATTCACCTTTGTGGCATCACCTCCTGCCCTCCTAATAAAGAAATTCATAAAACGGCATTAGGAGCTACCGAATCGGTCAAATGGAAGTACTTTAAAGATACTTTAGAATCTATTCAATCATTAAAAGAAGAATCATATCAAATAATATCTGTGGAACAAGCTAAAAACAGTACCAAATTGGACCATTATTCAGCTCATAAGAATCAAAAAATAGCATTTGTTTTTGGTAACGAAGTGAAAGGAGTAGCCCAAGAAGTGATTGACAAATCAGACTTTTGCCTAGAAATACCCCAATACGGAACTAAACATAGTCTAAATATATCAATATCTGCAGGTATAGTTATTTGGCATGCTTTCAACTCAATGAATACTTAAAATGAGTTCTTTATATTTCAGAAGTGGTAAATCTGACATTTTTTTCACTCAGGACAATAGGTTTTTCGTAAATTTTGCAACTAAATATTGTGAATTGAGTAAAAAATATCATTATATTCGCATGATAGTTAGTGAATTAATAAAAACAAAATATTAACTTTTTAGTATTAATAAGTCTTTTGGAAGATTTCCAAAAAGATTTAATTTTGCAATAAATTAGCATTCAAAAGATATCAATAAAAATTCAAAATTATGAGAACATTTTACAAATTGATTTTACCACTTGTTGTGTTATTTCTAGCTTCATCGGCTAGTTTCGCTCAAGAAGACGGCGAAAAAACAAAGCAAAAATCCAGTTTCGATAATTACTGGTACATTAATGGAAATGTAGGATTCACCAACTTTTATGGTGATATGCATCCGAAACAGACACTTGACGGCGACGAGAAATTAGGTTATGGTGCAAAAATTGGATACCAATTTTCACCAGTATTTGGAGCTAGAGCAAGTTTCGTAAATGGTAAATATCAGTCTACTGGTGATCCATCAAGAGACAAACCATCTTATGACTTAATGGATAAATTTGAGAGTAGTATGTGGGATATATCAGGTCAGTTAACTGTTGATTTCACAAATATTTTCAGAAAAAATAAAGAAGCTGGATTCGGCGTATATGGTTTTGCTGGTATTGGTTGGTTAAATTATTCTTCTATGAGATCTGATATCAATACTGGTGGGATTTCATTAAAAGATGATGGAACTGAATACAGAAGCGGTAGCTATAGTGATGAACAAGGCAGTGGTTTAGCTGGTGCTGAAACAAGTATTACCATACCTACTGGTCTTGGTTTATATTTTTCAGTTGCTCCTAAGGTTGATATCAACTTAGAAAGTTCTTTGAGGTTTACTACAACAGACGATATTGACATGAGAGAAGGCGGAGCAATGGCGGTTAAAAATGACTTTTATGGATACACCTCTTTAGGTGTTACTTATAAGTTCAAGCCTAGTTCTGGATTAAAGAGTATGAAGAAAAATTGTGAAGAAGTTATTTATGAAGTAACTCCTGATGTTTTAGAAGTTGTTGGTGACAAAGTTGAATTCACTGTTAAAGTTACTTTCCCAGAGAAATATTTCGCTAAGAAATCTGCTCTTAAATTTGCTCCATATGTGAAGTATGGTACTGAAACTAAAGTTTTAGATCCTAAATTCTTTAAAGGCGAAAAAGTTCAAGGTGATGGTGATGTTGTTCCTTTCGCTACTGGTGGAACTTATACTTACAAAGGTAGTTTCGATTATACTCCTGAAATGGCAAGTTCTGAATTATTCGTTCTTCCTTTAGGTTTCGATCCAAGCGCTCCTGTTGATGCTAAAATGAGTGATATTGACATTAAAACTTCGTATACAAATCTTGAAATGTGCGAGACTAAATTAGCTGATGGTATCCGTAATTCTCAATCATTTGCAGGTGGAAACGAAGAAACTGTTTATGGTGAGCATGGTTATGAATTAGAAACTGTAGTAAGCAAAGCTGCTGTTCTTTACTTCCCACAAAACAGATATAATTACAGCAAAAATTTTGGTGCTAATAAAGATGAAGCTTCTGCTGCAAGCCGTCAAGCTGTAGTTGATTTCTTAGCACAAGGTTGGGATATCAAAGACATCTCAATTAACGCTTATGCTTCTCCTGAAGGTGAAGAAACATTCAATGCTAACCTTTCTGAAAATAGAGCTGAAACTGCGAACAAGTACATGCATACTGATATGAAGAAGCTGATTAAAGCTAAAGATTCTAAATTAAATATGGAAAATTGTGCTGACGTTAAATTTAACGCTGTTGGTAATGGTCCTGACTGGAATGGTTTCATGGCTAAACTTCAAGCTTCTAACATAGAAGATAAAAACACTATGCTAAATGTAATTAGAAGTGCTGCTCCTGAAAAGAAAGAAGAAGAAATCAGAAATATGATTTTAATTTATCCTGAATTAGAATCTGATATCCTTTCTACCTTAAGAAGAGCTGAAGTTACAGCTAATTGCTTTGAGCCAAAAAGAAGCGCAGAAGAAATTGCACAATTGGCTACTACTAATCCTTCTGAGTTAACAGCTGAAGAATTATTATATGCTGCTACATTAACTGAAGACGATAAAGCAAAAGAAGCTATTTATAATACCGCTGCTGAATTGCATACTGGTAGTTGGGTTGCTCAAAACAATGCTGCTGTAATCGCTATCTCCAATAGAGACTTTGGTTCTGCTATTTCTTTCTTAGACAAAGCTAATACAGCTTCTCCAAATAATGGTGCAGTATTAAATAATTATGGTGTTGTCTATGCTAAGCAAGGAAATTGGGAAAAAGCTAATGAGTATTTCACTAACGCTAAAAAATTAGGAGCTAATGAAAATTACAACTTAGGAGTTGTTGCTATTCAAAATGGGGAATATGCTGAAGCATTAAAACTTTTTGGAAATAAGAAATGTGATTTTAATGTTGCTCTTGCTCAAATGCTATTAGAAAAGTATGACGAAGCTAATAACAACTTAAGCTGTGCTAATGAAAATTGCAAAACTAATTACTTACAAGCTGTTATTGGTGCAAGAACTGATAAAGCGGACTTAGTTATTAATCATTTAACTAAAGCTTTTGAAATCAATCCTAAATTGAAAGCTAAAGCTGCTACTGATAAAGAATTTATAAAGTATTTCGCTAACGAAGATTTTATGAATCTTGTGAAATAAAAATTCTCAGATGATTTTGAAAAACCACTCTCAATTTTGAGAGTGGTTTTTTTTATACCTGAAATTTCATATTCAAAACCAATCCCGTCCTAAACGAATAAAAAAAAGAGAATAAGTTATAAGTATCTCGATTATCTTTGAGTTGCACAACAAATAACATATTCTCTCATGACAAATATAACTTTATTTGGGCAGATTATTCAAAAATTGGAACGTTCAATTTTCAATAAATTCGTAAAAGAGCATGAAACAGACAAACATCAAAAAGGCTTTAACAGTTGGTCCCATTTTGTGTCCATGCTTTTCTGTCATTTTGCCAAAAGTCAATCTTTAAGAGATATTAGTAATGGGTTACGCTCAGCAACAGGCAATCTAAATCATCTAGGCAATGTTCACCCTCCAACTAAATCAAATCTAGCTTATCAGAATAAACATAGGAGTTGGGAATTATTCAGAGACTATTACTAAGCTTTATCAAAACATTTAGGACAGCAGGCTAAATTTAAACAAGTAAAGTTTAGAATAAAGTCTAAAATATTCCTCTTGGATGCAAGCACAATCAGTTTATGTTTATCGCTATTTGATTGGGCAAAATACAAAGCAAAAAAAGGAGCTATCAAAATGCACACACTACTTGATTTTGATGGAAACCTGCCAGCTTATGTAAATATTACAGATGGCAAAACCGCCGATAATAAAGGAGCTTACGATATTCCATTGGTGAAGGGAAGTGTTATCGTTGCAGATCGATTCTATAATGACTTTTCGCTCTTGAATGTTTGGGACAGCACAGGGGTGTTTTACGTAATAAGGCACAAACACAATATTAAATACAAGAGCATTAAAGAAAATGAATTACCAGAAAACAGACATCCTCATTTACTTAAGGATGAAATAATGGTACTAACAACAAAGGCATCCCATAAGAAATATCCAAAAAGATTAAGAACAGTAGCCATTTGGGATGAGAAAAACCAACAAGTAATAGAGCTTATTACAAACAACATGACTTGTGGTTTAGCCTCCTATTAAGCGAACTATATAAAAGTCGTTGGGATATAGAAATATTCTTTAGAGATATTAAACAATTATTACATGTTAAATCATTTATAGGTACCAGTCAAAATGCCGTTATGATACAAATCTGGACCGCTTTGATTACTATACTAATCCTTAAATACCTTAAAGCTATGGCTAAATACAATTGGTATCTTTCAAATTTAGTAGCTTTCCTTAGAATCAATCTTTTTGCTAAAATAGAATTCCAGAAATGGCTTGACAAACCATTTTTAAAGAAAGAAAAACCTCCAAATGAAAATGTACAGGGGGTACTTTTCAATTTATCAGCTTTTTAGCTCTGTTTTATAGACAGAATATAGCCCTAAAATTCTTTTACAATTTATTTAGGACGGGATTGATTAAAAACATGTTGTACTTATGCAATTAGATTTGCCTAATTTTAAGTTTCAAATTTATAATACAAATAAAAAAACAGAGTAAGTACTAGAATGTAATTTGATAGACTTTAGATAAATCACGAATTGCTTAAGTTTGTTTAAAACTTGCTTTAGAATGAGAATTTATATGCCTTTTAGTAATGAATGTTCTAATAATACCAACCTAAGCTTTGTAGAATCATAATAGACAATAGAAACCAATGGACTGATATACTTCATGATGTCTTGAAAATTATAAAGGATATAGAACTTCAAAGCATCAAAAACAAATTGAAGCCTCATTCTCTAAAAGCTGAATAAATCATAGGTAATTAGAGTACACCCTGTATATGAGTAAATTTTGCTTCTCAAAAATATCTATCAATTGGCATTATACCTTCAATAGTTACTCATTCAACAAATACTTTCTCTATGGGTTTAATATCCAGAATCCTCAAGAAAAAGCTTGCAAATATGCTTTGAATCCCTAAAGAAATAAAAGTTAGAGAAGGAATAAGAATTCTGAAACTACTACTCACATCAGTAATATGACCAAAGTCTGACATCATCCAACCATAAAACAGATGCATCAACATTCCTAATCCTAATAAAAAGAAGATAATACCAAATATGATTCCCTTTTCCAGACTAAAATAATTGGCAAACCTGATGTGCTTGTTTTTTGCAGGATATAAACCTTGATTTATGGAAAAAACCCTTATAAATATGGCAAAGAGGAATAATTGAAAGGAAAGAACAGTGCTAGTTCCGGCGACAGTTAAAGTATGAATATCTAGTCCTAAATCTTTTAAATACAAAGTCCCAGGGAGGAGAATAAATATGGCTGATAGTGACAACCCAAATAAAATCAAGGATGGGAAGAAGAACAGCCACTTGGGGCTATACATCAATAGAAATACTAAATGACGCCAACCGTCTCGCCAGGTTCGAAGATGTGGCTTCCTAGTTCTTCCATCAGGATAAAGAATAATGGGTACTTCTTTAATTTTCAACTTCATGATACTGGCTTTTACTACCATTTCCGAAGCAAATTCCATGCCTTGAGAAACTAAAGAAAGCGATAAAATCTTTTCCTTGTTGAATCCTCTCAATCCACAATGAAAATCCTTAATCGGTGATCTGAAAAACAATCGACCAACAAAACTCAATACAGGATTGCCTAAATATTTGTGCAATGGAGGCATAGCTCCTTTTTTGACCCCACCCTTAAACCTATTTCCCATCACCAAATCATAACCCTCTCGTAAGTATTTTACAAAATCATCTAAAGAAGAAAAATCGTAACTGTCATCTGCATCTCCCATAATGATATATTTCCCATTTGCATCAAGTATGCCTGAAATGAGGGCATTTCCATATCCTTTTTGATTTACATGAATCACTCTTGCTCCTTCTTGTTTGGCAATGGAGACTGACTGATCTGTACTACCATTATCGGCTATAACTACTTCGCCTACGATTCGATTCTTAGCAAGAAAACCCATCGCTTTTCGGATACAAATAGCCAATGTTTCTGCTTCATTCAAACATGGCATTAAAATACTAAGTTCAATATTTTCTTTATTTTGCATCATCACTGTTTTTTTTCAAAAATACTTATGATATCCTGGTAATGTTTCACATCAAACTCATTATTCTCACCCCAACTATCGAACTGACTAATCATTTTTAATTGGTGATGAGCCACCATACTTTTAAACAATTCCTGAGTCAAGTTGCTCCTCCAACCGCCGCTAATACCGCCATTTCCAGCATGATGAATAATTGCCTTTCCACCTGGCTTCAATACTCTTTTAAATTCATCTATGTAATTATTCACATCATCTGGTGCAATGTGTACAAACACATCAAAAGACCATATATAATCAATGGAACCCTCTTTTAAAAAAGACAAAGAACAACCATCTGTTAAATGATAATTAATATGATTATTTGATTTGAATCTTTGCTGACAGACTTCTAAGCATCTATTGGATATATCTGTTAAATGGAGTATTCTAGATATTTTTATCAAGGATTCGGTCCATTTACCTCCTCCGGGGCCAATTTCTAAAATCGTTTTATTTTCATCGAAATGTTTTTGCATAATATCTTTGATAATAGAATTCTTCCAATTTACTGTATAGGTCCATTCTTCCCCGTGATATTTCTTCCAATTCCAATTTTCCCAAATAATTGAATTTATTTCTTTGCTATTCATCCCTGGGAGTTGGTTCTTAATTTCAATGCCTTTGATTCTTTTATCTAAATATTTTATTCTTAGGTTTTTATTGATTTTGCGTAATAAAACATAGGGAACCACATGGGCTGTCCACCAAAAACCATTGATGGTAATCATTTTACGTACAACATTAATCATCGTCTTTTTTTTTAGTTCTTAGGATGGAGGTAACTTTAAGCATGTTTACTAAAGTATACAAATATAAAATTTCGAAAGTCAAAAGGAAGGGATACGAAATGGATAAATATTGCATATTTACAGCATCCCATTGTGAAACAGAAATAAAAGCTATAAGGAATACTCTTGTTGCTGCAATAGCAAATAATAGGCTTCCAATCCACCATAATCCTACTAGTTTATCTTTAAAACCATTCTTTATAATTCTAACACTAAGGGCTAAAAAAGATAATATAGATAATAACCAAAGTAGCGGATGAAAGACAGCATAAATCCACTGAATTGCTTTTAACAGAAAGATTTTAACTATGGATGCGGGCGTATAATTGTTGATGTTTCCAGTTAAATGAGCAGCGGGAGTATTCGTCATGTTTTGAAATAAAGAAATCGATTCTAAATTACCAAAATTTGCAAGTGGCTTGGGATGATAGTTTTCAAAAAACGCAATATGTTTTATAATATCTATGATTTTGTTCATTGTAGGTTGAGCATAACGAGAATCCCAAGTAAAACTAAACATAGAAAAATTCGTGTTTTTTTGAAGATCACCATTCTCAAATGCGGTGTTTAATTCCCCCGCCATGCGATAATAAAACTGTTGTGATTGAGGCAAATTGTCATGGTATCCTGCTTCTTCTGCTGCATATCTGATGGACCATATGGAGAAAGCTCCAACAATTTCTTTTCCACCAGATGGATACCCCTTTAAGAAGCCATTCTCCTCACTTTCCATGAAGGGTTCTAATTCAGCAAAAGCTGAACTTACACGATATGCTTTCATTCGTGATTCCGTTGTATAGGGGACATCTATAAGCCATTTATCTGATTCAACTTGAGTTAGGGCTGCATATGCTTTGGTAAAAGCCTCGGTTTTTATTTCATTTCTAATAAAAGCACCATAAGAGAAGTAGTTTATAGTAGCTATAGTCAGGTTTCCGCCGATCAGAATTAAATACGGTAATACGATGATAAATACTCCTTTCACAAACACCTTTTTACTGGTCTTATATTCTGAACCATAGACTACCTTTTGCTTTTTCAAAAACACCAAAAGGCTCAACAAACTCATCCATGCTAAAAAGGGTAAAAACATAAATCCTTCTTCTCTGGTGTTTTGCTGCAAAAACAATGAAATACCAGCCACTAAAACCCAGCCTAAATAAGACCTAGGGTTTTGTTGACGTCTTAAATAAACAGCAATGAAAGATGCCACAACTATAATGGATATAGATAGAAAAAAGTAATCTCTTAGAACTCGTGTGGTAAACCAATCTGAAGAAACAGGATTAAACAACAATACACTAAAAAATAGGATTCTCCAGTAATTACCCTTAATAATGGGATAAAATGCTCTAAGCATTAAATAGCAAGACAAACCAAATAATAAGTGTTGCGATAAAAACAGGGAGATTCCAAAAAAACTATTTAACGCTATGAATGCTGGATAAACCATTCCTTTTGCCAAAGTCAGATTATTATAAGCACCCAACCAATTCCCGGCACTAAGTGAATAGGCCAGCTTGACAAATAATCCATCATCATGACCAAAAGCCGAATAGCATGTCATCTGTTGTGCAGAAACCAAAATTAATTTTATTCCTAAAATTGCGAGAAGGGTAATACTATAGTTTGAGAGACAGATATGTAATAATCCATGATATTTATTTTGATACCATTGTCTTAGTTTAGTGAGTAAAACGAGTATTTGCTTGCTAAATAAAATAATCATCAGGAATAGAAAACCTGTAACAAACAGGATAAATACTTGTAAGTGACTGGTATTTTGCGTAGCATACAAATCGAAATTTTCATTCAACTTTTGTTTATAAATCAATTGAATATCTCGTGATTGATTTTGAACGAGTTGAATAGATGAATCAGAAGAATTCAATACGCGTAAATTGATCAAATCAAAATGCGACAATATTTGAGTTCCTTTAAAACTTAATATTTGATTATTACTTTTAATATTAATGGCATGTATCTGAATAGTATCAATTTTATTGCCAGGGTCTATCCTGAGCCTTGTAACATTGCCCGATGGAAGCATTGTAGTAAGGTGAACAAAACCACCATTTGGGCTATATGCTTCTTTAACTGATAAAGTTTCGTCGAAATATCGGCCTTCTGAGTAAAACAATTGAAAATGATCATCAATTAAAGCATTAGCTTGGAACTCAATATCAATAATTATAGGATGATAAGTAATATTATAAGTCTTCCAGAACAAAAAAACACTAATACCCCCAATAAAAGAAATAAGAATTATCTTTTGATTAATTTTCATCCATGATAGCTTTAAAAAATAAATGGATACATTGTTTACATTGATTTGATAGGGTAAATATAGTAAATAATATGAACCACTAGGGAACTCCTAATTATCCGACTGGTAAGCGATTTTTATTACGCTTTCAATTATTTTGCCCCAAAATAGTCCAGCTTAATTTATAATAAAGGTTATCATCAGGGAATTTTTTCCAATCTATATACTTTCGTTGTTGAGTTCTTTTATAAAATCTCCCTTTTCACTATTGTTTTAAACAAAACAAGGTCTGCCCAAATATCCGCAACTCAATAAGAATTCAATTGCTGGTGTGGTAGGATACATTATTATACAGCAAAATAAAGAAGCTACTAATTGAAATCAAAAAACGGTATAAACCGATACGAAGGTAGGCTGTTTTCTGAGAGATTCCTGAAATTAATATATCATATCTTAATGAATAAGTCTACCAAAACTCTCACATTTTTCATTAATGCTAGGGATAATGCATGTATGTATTTCTTGATTAAGTGTGTTTTTCAAAATAAGAGTCTTGGAGGGTCAATATTTAAATCCTACTTGCCTCTACCCTGAACCACAATTAATACAGTCCAAATAAGAATTTTCATATCCATGGCCAAACTCATATTTTCCAGATATAGAACGTCATACTTCAAGCGCTCAATCATCTCGTCTACATTTTCAGCATAACCATATTTAACTTGTCCCCAGCTTGTAATACCAGGCTTAATTTTATGAAGAAGTCTATAATGCGGAGCTCTTTCAGATATTTTATCGATAAAAAACTGTCGCTCAGGTCTTGGGCCAACAATGGACATATCACCTTTAATCACAGAAAAGAACTGAGGAATCTCATCTAAACGAACCTTACGAATAAAACGTCCTTGAGGAGTGATACGAGGATCCGATTTACTTGAAAGCTGAGGAGTTCCTCTTTTCTCTGCATCGCTATACATAGATCTGAATTTATGCATTTTGAAAGGCTCACCATGCAAACCAACTCTTTCTTGAGAATAGATGATAGGCCCTTTACTTCCTAATTTAACTGCTATGGCTGTTCCTAAATATGCAGGAATCAAAAGAATCATAGCAATGATGCTCACTACTATATCGAATACTCTTTTCAATGTAATTTGCCAAGCTGGCATTAAATCTGGAGATATCTCAACCAAAGGAGTCTGGAAAATCCCACTTGTTTTAATATTTCCGAAAATATAATCTTGAAATAGTGGAATGATTTTAATCACAACATCGTGCATTTCCAATTCAGTAATGATAGAAGTAATCAAATCCGTTTCTGAACGCTCAATAGCAATAATAACCTCCTCAACATGATAATCAGTTAGTATTTGTGAAATATCTTGTACCGTACCTAAATGAGGAAGTATAGAGCTCATTTTGAATTTCTTATACTCTTTCGCATTCACGAAGCCGATAAAGAAGTTACCAGAAGAATATTCTTGATTGATTAAATCATTATAAACTTTTACAGCATTTCCATTGCTACCAACTATTAAAGTATTAAAACCAATTGCTCCTTTATGAATACGATGAATAGTTCTGGATGTGATTAATAAACGACCAGTATAGGTAATAATAAAATGAGTTAGAAAAAGTACTAAAATGAGATCGTAATAGTTTTTATAAGAAATGATCTGATCATCAAGAATAAGTGTAAAGAAAATAACCGCTACACCAATAATTGAGGATGTTATCGTTTGGCTGAGTTCTTTTAATCTTGACTTTCTGTAGACCTTTCTATAAGTTCCAGTTGAAACATATAGGATATTCCAAAATATAGGTATGATAATCAATCCCACCCAAAAGTTCACATCTTCGTAAACGAAATTTAAATGTTCAAAAATATTGGGTTCTATGAGTAGCTTACGATAAATAAAAAAAAGACTCCAAGCTACACTTGCAGCCAATAAATCCCAAAGAATATACTTAAGTTTTTGTAAAGATTTATTCATCTGCTAGTTTTCTATATCTCTATATATGAGTTTAAAATTATCTATTAGAACCACTGATTCTTCAAGATTGGCATTATGATTGGCACTTAAAAGAAATTTATATTGAAAAGCATCAGTATCGTAACTAATAGTGCTTGTTAGATTAATATATATTTTCTTCCATTCATCGGTTGTACTCAAATAAATCAAATCTTGTGATTCACCAATTCCATTTCTATAAGACATCACACTAAGCACAATGGTTGTATTACATTTAAAATCGAGTTCAATAAAAACTGGAACCCCTTGTTTAGGTAATTCTTCGAATAATTGCTTGGTGATAATCTGAAAATAACTATTTTCTGCATTTAAAAAGCCTCCTCCACTATGCACGCCTTCAAAAACATAATCTAAAGGATCAGAGGAAGAATGTGTTGTCCTAAAAGTAGCCTTATTATTTGTAGTAGTTTCAAATTTTAAATTTGAATTTTCAAAATCTTCAATCATCTCAAACTTACTATTGCTCCTATATCTAACATCGATATTCAAGTTTTTAACACTATCTTTTATCAAGTTTAAATCTACCTCTACAGGCTCCATCAGAGGATAAGGAACTCGAGTTCCCACTACGCCATTTAATTTAATTCCAGGTGCTATTTTCACCAAATGCTCTCCTTCTGCCAATAATGGAATACGAGATGGTAAAGGATAGGCTCCTCTATCATCCCCATCTAGATACACCCAAGCATCGGTAATATAACTTGAGGACGATCCTTGCGAACTCGATGTTAAGACATTAATTTCATCAATATTAATATAGGAAGGAATGTAAGTTTCATCCATTTTTTTAACACAAGAGGCTAAAATGAGAACAGAAACCAGAAACAAAAGTTTAGGGTATATTTTTATCATGAAAATGCTTTAAAACTTAATGAACTCAATTTGCTAACGTTTAGAATTGAATTTTAGTATTACGATTTAATTTTTTCCACTATCTGATGAGCTACCAATAAAGCCTGATATCCATCGTTTAAAGTAACAGCTGTTGGAATATCATTGATTATTGATTTAGCAAAGCTTGTTAATTCCTCTACAATAGCATTAGATTCCTCAACAACAGGCTTCTCAAAATGGATTTCTTTACTTGTTTTGCCTTCACCAAGTTCTAAAATCATAGCCAAAGGATCTACATCATTCTCATCCACATCCGACATACTAACTATCTCAGATTCTTTTGTCAAGAAATCCACAGATATATATGCATTCTTTTGGAAGAATCTGCTCTTTCTCATGTTCTTCATCGAGATACGAGAGGCAGTAAGATTGGCTACACAACCGTTTTCAAATTCTAAACGAGCATTGGCAATATCTGGAGTATCGCTAACTACATTTACACCACTTGCACTTACATTAACCAGCTTTGACTTAACCGTACTTAAAATAATATCCAAATCGTGAATCATCAAGTCTAAAACCACTGGCACATCAGTACCACGAGGATTAAATTGAGCCAAACGGTGAGTTTCAATAAACATTGGAGAATCAAATTTATTTTGAACGGCAACAAAAGCAGGATTGAAACGCTCCACATGACCAACCTGAACCTTAACTCCAAATTCTCTCTCTAACTCCAATAATCTCTCTGCTTCCTCTGGAGAACTGGCCACTGGCTTTTCAATAAACACATGTTTTCCAGCTTTCAAAGCCATTTCAGCACATTCAAAATGATTCATAGTCGGAGTAACGATATCAATAGCATCTGAAGCATTGATCAATTCTTTGATACTTGAGAATCGTTTCACTTCCAGCTCTGCTTCCACTTTCTTACCATTCTCTTCATTTGGATCAAAAAAACCAATGAGATTGAAATCCTCAACTTGACGTATACATTTCAAATGAATTTTACCAAGATGCCCTGCTCCAAGAAGGCCAATATTTAGTTTTGACATGTTTATTGTTTTTTGCAAAAGTAATTTTTTTTATGGACTAGTAATTCCTTATTTTCGCAAAAAAATTTAATAAATGTTAGAGGACAACTACAGACATAAAGGATTACGCAAAAAACTAGTCGGAATTGTACGAAATAAAGGAATTCATGATGAGGAAGTATTAGAAGCCATCAATAATATTCCACGCCATCAATTCTTGGATTCTAGCTTTTTAAATTTTGCATATCAGGATCAAGCCTTTCCTATTGGAAGTGGGCAAACTATATCTCAGCCCTATACTGTAGCTTTTCAATCACAATTATTAGAGATTAAAAAAGGGGACAAAGTACTAGAAGTAGGAACAGGCTCTGGCTACCAAGCTTGTGTTTTGGCTGAAATGGGAGCTAAAGTATTCACCATAGAACGCCAAAAAAAACTTTACGAGAAAACAAAAAAATTCCTCGCTCTATTAAAGTATAGAAATATTAAGACTTTTTATGGGGATGGTTATAAAGGACTTCCCACATTCGGCCCTTTTGATAAAGCGATTGTAACGGCGGGAGCCCCTTTTATTCCCAATGACCTTTTATTACAATTAAAAATTGGTGGTAAATTAGTTATCCCTGTAGATATTGAAGAGGGTATTCAAGAAATGACAAGTATCACAAGAGTTTCAGAGAGTGAGTTTGAAAAAAGTGAACATGGTAGATTTAGCTTTGTACCTATGCTTTTGAATAAAGCCCAAGATTAGCTTATTTATTTTACAAAATTTAATTGAGGTGTTCAATTTCTTACTTAGCTTAGCATTATCTAATTTAACATGCTATAAGCGTGATTTACTAAACTGTAGAACTATTTGTTTTGGAGCATGCTTTTTTCGCTCCCATTATATGACGATGCTGTTAGCTATAATGAATGTAGCGATAATGATAATATCGTCATTAACCGAAGCGTCGGCAATTGGCAAATGAAAAAGACTAAATATTATAATGTTAGGTATTTATTTTATAATTTTGGATAAGTACTTGTCTAAACACCTCAATAATTGAAATTAGAATAGCCCAATTTAATTTTCAACAGATTCTGTCAACTTGGGCCTACTATCCAACAACCCGAACCAACTCTTTTAAACCCGAATAGTTAATATAAAACTCTCCTCCTTTATAGAGCTTCGATTTTTCTTCTTCGGTTTTTGCATTAGCATTAAGAATTCCTAAGCTCACAAATTTAGTGATAGCATTGTGTTTTTTGGCATGCTCGTTAACTTGAGAAATTCGTGAAATGGAAGGCAGGTCACCTACATTAGGGTACACATCAGTTCTAATGACAATAAAATAAAGTTGATCTTCTTTTATGGCTAGAATTTGTGGATCCATATTGACTTCAGGCATTACAGATAATATTTCGAAACCTTCTTTTACCAATTTACCATAGGTATGACGTAATCCAAATTCTACGATTTCCTCTGGGCTTAACTCTTGCTTTTTACTCATGCTGCAAAAATAGGATTTTATGGCGATTGATGTAATATAATATAGAGTTGATTTTTGGGAGGAATAGAAATACAAGAACTCCATAAGGATTGAGTTATTTCACAAATGATATCAAAAAAAAAACAATAAATAATCAATACTGTCCAATACAAGTTTTTATAGTGAAAAAGATTCTTCATTTCATCACATTACGTTGCCAATGACAGCGTATTAGAATATGATAGGAAGGAAGAAAGGGTTTGCTTTTTTCAATGCCAAAAGCAAACCCCTTCTTCCTATTCTTTGCCTAAACACTCGTTCATTACGATGGGTAGCGAGGAATCTTTAATAATTATTCGGACGCTATTGATAATTAATCTATAATTCGAACATCATATTATATATACCGCACATACTATTCTTACCCAAAAAACACAATAGTAATTTTATGCCAAAAAAACTTTCTAAAATTTTTGGATAAGTCCATTAACAAAAGTCTCCCCTTCCTTATTTAGAATGTAGGCCTAATATTTTCTAAAAATCAAAAGCTCAGTTTACAAAAATACTAATTCGAGTGTAGCCTCAAATACATTGATTACATGAAACTTGAATTGCTTTACACTCCACTTAGACATTAAATTGGATTTATTAAAAACCAACTAATAATTAGACTCATTATATATTGTTATCCTTTTAACGAAAACCTGATTTGGACGCTATAAAAGTTTTAAATTTGCATATTGAAAAATATAGTAAAATACATTCAAGAAATACCATTTGAATTTTAAATATTAAATTATGAGTCAGGATAAAACAAATCAAAACCTGTTTGAGGATTTCGCCCCAGTTTCGACTGAACAGTGGGAAGAGAAAATCAAAACAGATTTGAAAGGTGCCGATTATCTTAGAAGATTATTTTGGAATAGTCCCGAAGGTATTCAGGTTAAACCTTTTTATCGCAGCGAAGATCTTGAAAACATCACTTATCTGGATAATAAGCCAGACCAATTCCCTTATGTTAGAGGAACCAAAAAACATAATAACGATTGGTTAGTAAGACAAGATATTTTTGTTGACGACGTTGAAAAAGCGAATAAAAAAGCTTTAGATATTTTAATGAAAGGAGTTAATTCATTATGCTTTATCTTTAGTGACAAATATATTGCAAAGGTTTCTGATATTGAGAAACTAATGGAGAACATCCAAGCCGATAGCGTAGAAGTTAACTTCAAAATTGGAACTGGTGCTCACAAAGTAATTGCAGTTTACGAAGAGTTAGTGAAGAAATATAATAGAGCACCTGAGGATATTGAAGGTTCTGTGGATTTCGATCCTTTCTTCAACTTAACTTTCAAAGGCCATTACTGCCAATCAGAAGAATATGCTTTCAAACATGCTGCTCAGCTCATTCAAGCAGCAGAATTCCTTCCTAAATTCAAAACACTAAGTGTAAATGGATTGAATTTGAGAAATGCTGGAGCTAATGTGGTTCAGGAATTAGCTTATAGTTTAAGCATGGGCGCTGAATACATCACTCGCTTAACTGACGAAGGCCTATCTGTTGATGATATTGCTCCTCGCATTAAATTCCATTTTGGTGTTGGTTCTAATTATTTCATGGAAATAGCTAAACTTAGAGCTGCAAGAGCTTTATGGGCTAATATTGTGAATGCATATGGTCCTGAGAATGCCGAGAAAACTAAAATGCATATCCACTCTTCTAATATCAGTTTGAATAAAACGGTATATGATGCCCATGTGAATATGCTAAGAACAACTACAGAATCTTTTTCTGCTTTATTAGGTGGTACTGATTCTTTCACTGTTCTTCCATATAATGCCAATTTCGAATGGCCAACTGAATTCTCTGAAAGAATAGCTCGTAATCAGCAATTATTATTGAAAGAAGAAAGCTTTATCGACAAAGTGGCTGACCCAGCTGCCGGTTCTTATTATATTGAGTCATTAACCAATGAATTGATAGAAAAAACTTGGGAATTATTCCTTAAAGTGGATGAACTAGGTGGATATACTGAAGCCATCAAACAAGGCTTTATTCAAGATGACATTGAAAAATCTGCTGAAGAAAGAAAAGACTTTGCTGCTAAGCGTAAAGAGATTTATTTAGGTACCAACCAGTATCCTAACTTCACTGAGCATTTTGACCATGTGATAAATCCTGATAGCTTAAAGCCATTCGATTTAACATCGAAAAATGCCACTGTTAAAACTTTGAAACAATTCCGTGTGACTCAAGACTTCGAAATGCTTCGTTTCACTACTGATATGTATTCAAAAGAAAACAAGCGTCCTTTGGCATTTATGTTGACTACAGGAAACCTAAACATGAGAAAAGCCAGAGCACAATTTGCTTGTAATTTCTTTGCTGTTGCTGGTTTTGAGGTTCAAGACAATAATGGTTTCGCTACTATCGAAGAAGGATTAAAAGCGGCTAAAGCTGCCAATGCTGAAATCGTGGTTCTTTGTAGCTCCGATGACGATTATGCTGAAGTAGGTATGGAATTTGCCAAAGCAACTAAAGACACAACTATTGGTGTTATTGCTGGATATCCTAAAAACCTAATCGAAGAATTTAAGGCTAATGGTTTAAGCAAATTGATTCATGTGAAATCCAATATTCTTGAGGAGCTTACCGCTTATCAAAAAGAATTGGGAATTATTGAATAATCAAAGGAGAAGAAAGATGAAACCAAATTTTAAGAATATACAGATTAAATCAAATCCTGCTTCCACTCAGACTACTGAGGAATGGGAAAAGCAGCATAAGATTGAAAACTATTGGGATACACCAGAGAAAATTTCGGTAAAACCGGTTTATTCTGCTGATGATTTAAAAGGCATGGAGCATTTAAATTATGCTGCCGGACTTCCTCCGTTTTTAAGAGGTCCTTATTCAGGCATGTATGCTATGCGTCCTTGGACTGTTCGTCAGTATGCCGGATTCTCTACTGCTGAAGAATCTAATGCTTTTTACCGCAGAAACTTAGCTGCTGGTCAGAAAGGTTTATCTATTGCCTTTGACTTGGCTACTCACAGAGGTTATGACTCCGATCACGAGCGTGTGACTGGTGATGTGGGAAAAGCAGGTGTGGCTGTAGATAGCATTTTAGACATGGAGATTTTATTCGACCAAATTCCTTTGGATAAAATGTCTGTTTCTATGACTATGAACGGTGCGGTACTTCCAGTATTGGCCTTTTATATAGTTGCAGGATTGGAGCAAGGGGTTAAACTCGAAGAACTCAGTGGAACTATTCAGAATGACATTTTGAAGGAGTTCATGGTGAGAAACACTTATATCTACCCTCCTCTACCTTCAATGAAGATTATTGCAGATATCTTTGAATATACTTCTAAGAAAATGCCTAAGTTCAATTCTATCTCTATCTCTGGTTACCACATGCAAGAAGCTGGTGCCACAGCAGATATCGAATTGGCTTATACATTAGCCGATGGTTTAGAATATTTGAAAGCAGGAATTAATGCAGGTATGGATATTGATGCCTTCGCTCCTCGCCTTTCTTTCTTCTGGGCAGTTGGTATGAATCACTTCATGGAAATTGCTAAGATGAGAGCAGCCAGAATGCTTTGGGCTAAGATTGTAAAACAATTCAATCCTAAGAATCCTAAGTCAATGGCTTTAAGAACTCACAGTCAAACTTCTGGTTGGAGTTTAACAGAACAAGATCCTTTCAATAACGTGGGAAGAACTTGTGTGGAGGCTTTAAGTGCGGCTTTAGGTCATACTCAATCTCTACATACCAATGCTTTAGATGAAGCTATTGCTTTACCTACCGACTTCTCTGCTCGTATTGCTCGTAATACACAGATTTACTTGCAAGAAGAAACTCAAATTTGTCGTTCTCTCGACCCATGGGCTGGTTCTTATTATGTAGAATCGATGACCAAGGAAATAGCCGACAAAGCTTGGGCTTTAATCGAAGAAGTTCAGGAGCTAGGCGGAATGGCTAAAGCTATTGAAACTGGTGTACCAAAAATGAGAATTGAGGAGGCTGCAGCACGTAAGCAAGCCCGTATCGATTCACATAAAGATACTATTGTTGGAGTGAATAAATATCGTTTAGAAAAAGAGGATCCATTAGATATCTTAGATATTGACAACTCTGCAGTAAGAGAGGCTCAAATTGCTCGTCTTAAGAAATTAAGAGACAATAGAAACGAAGAAGAAGTCCAAGCTTCACTTCAAGCCTTAGTAACATCAGCAAATACTGGTGAAGGTAATCTATTAGAGTTGGCAGTAGATGCAGCTCAGAAACGCGCCAGCTTAGGTGAGATTTCTGATGCATTAGAAACTAAATATGGCCGTTATAGCGCCGTTATTCGTTCTATATCTGGTGTTTATTCAGCAGAAGCTAAAAACGATAAGATGTTCCAAGAAGCAACAAGATTAGCAGAGAAATTTGCAACGCAAGAAGGTCGTCGTCCTCGTATTATGATTGCGAAGATGGGACAAGATGGACACGATAGAGGAGCCAAAGTAGTGGCTACAGGATATGCCGATATCGGATTCGATGTAGACATTGGACCACTATTCCAAACTCCAGCAGAAGCTGCTCGTCAGGCCGTTGAAAACGATGTACATATATTAGGTGTATCAAGTTTAGCAGCAGGACATAAGACTTTAGTTCCACAAGTCATTGCAGAATTAAAAGCATTAGGTCGCGAAGACATTATGGTTATTGTGGGTGGAGTAATTCCTCACCAAGACTATGATTTCCTTTACGAAGCAGGTGCAGCCGCAGTATTTGGCCCTGGAACAGTAATTTCACAATGTGGAATTCAGATGCTAAAAATCCTATTGGACGAAGAACAATAGTTGATTTTTCTTTTATGATATTTAAGCCTGCTCATTTTGAGTGGGCTTTTTTTTTGCTTAACCAACTGATTCTGACACCAAATAGTATTATTACGTTTTACTTAGCTATTTAAATCATTTTTCTTATTTTTGCGTTCGTATAAAAGTTGAGATCATTTAAAATTAAACATAAAATAACCTATCAAATGAAAAAATTATTGTTTTTAACGCTATTATTATCTCTTTTCTTTACCGGATGTAAAAAGGATGAAGCTGATGCCTTTGTCAATGTAACTGTAAAAGAATCATCTATTCCTCAAGCTGGAGTTACAGTTTGTATGTTTTCGGACCAAAAAGGGCCTAGTACAACATTTTTCACCTCGTTTTTTTCAGATAAAAAAGTAATAACAGAATCCAGTGGCATAGCAAAATTCAATTTAGAAGATACATTTGATTTAGATGTTATCGATTCTCAAACCACCTTCTATTTTGGTGTATTCGGAACTAACGACGTTGTTCTTGGCAGTTCGGCAGTTACTATCGAGAAAGGACAAACCAAATCTATTACTATTAATTTTTAATCTCAAATCATCAAAAAAATGAAAAAGAACGTATCCTTCCTCCTATTAACCTTTTTAGTGTTAACATTTCTTTCAAGTTGTAGCAAAGATTCTACTTCAACTTCCAATACAGCTACAACAACTACGACTACAACCATAAGCAATACCCAAGTAATTTTCACAGTAAAAGACCTAGAAGGTAATCTCAAATCGGGCTATACTATCATGATGTTTACAGAAGAAGTTGATCTAAATGAAGTATTACCAACTATAGAAATGCAGGTACTTAGTAACTCCGAAGGAATTGCAAAATTTGACCTGAATGATTATATTGTAAATCCCACGACCTTATATTTTGAGGCTTTTATAAAAGATGGTAATAACTATATCTTTAAAAGCATTACTCATCCAGTCTTAGAATTCAAAAAAGGATCACAGATCACGACTGGTATTTATGCTGAATAAGCATTAGGTCTTGAAGACATTATGGTAATTGTTGGAGGAGTAATCCCTCACCAAGATTATGATTTCCTTTACGAAGCAGGTGCAGCCGCAGTATTTGGCCCTGGAACAGTAATTTCACAATGTGGAATTCAAATGCTAAAAATCCTATTGGACGAAGAACAATAGTTGATTTTTGTTTTATGATATTAAAGCCTGCTCGTAAGAGTGGGCTTTTTTTTTGGTTGGTACTAAAAATAAAAATCTCATTAATACTATATTTAATAAATTTTGATAATTTATAATATCTGTTTTACATTCCTTTAAGGTAGAATAGCTGTATCTTTACCTTTTTTAAAACATTAGTAAAAATGGAAGAAATTACACCAAAAGAAAAAATCAAACCTATAGATCAAAAGGGAATTAGCAATGAATTAGTTTCTGAACTATTTAATCCAACATTTGATTTGTCAATAGACTATTCTGAAATTTATATTGATGATTTAATAGAAAATGAAACCTTAAAGGAAATTCCGATAATAAAATCAATTGTTGGAATAGTTAGAACTGGGATAGCAATCAATCAGTTTTGGTTTGCAAAAAAGCTATTGACATTTATTTCTAGCTTTAACGATGGTTCGATCAATCAGAAGAAACTAGAACGATTTAGAACAAAAGTACAAAGTGATGAAAAATTCACAAAAAGAATTGCAGAGAAACTGATGATATATATCGATAGAAATGTTGAAATTGGGAAAACAATTATAATTTCAAATCTTTTTAAAGCTTATGTCAATGAGAAACTAACTTACAGCCAGTTTATCCAAATTCTAACAACATTAGATGGATTAAACCCAAAGGCTTATGAAGGTTTCTTAGATCTTGAAAGATTTGGTCATGAAATTACTTCTAATAATCATACTAGTTGTGGTCCAAGAAATTTTGAATACGAAACATTGATCATAAGTGGAGGATTTGCAACAGAACCAGGAGATTGGTTTAGTGGTTTTAAATTAACTGATGATGGAGAAAAGCTTTATAAGTATGGAATTAAGCCTATAAAAAAAGATATATAGCACCCTAACACGCATTTGATTCTGTTGAGAATTTTAAATAAACAATTTAATACCCCACTAGCTCGAATTTGCACCTTAAATCCGATAAAGCTGCATAACCAGATTTAGTATTCAAATAAAATTAGAATCCAATGCGTAATTGTATTTATAGTACGCTGCTCTGCAGCTTAAAAAAACACAGTCATTACTTTCTATAAATAGATTGATGCGCTGCACCAAATTCCTAAAAATGAGCAATTATTATTTGTATTTATACAGCCATTGAAATCCAAATATGCTTTCTTTCGAGGTACGGAGTACGGGTCGTCGACCCTAATCACTGACAAACTCCTCCTCCATCATTTCAACTTTGTAGATATGGGATATGGTGTCAATAATAGTATGGGAAAGTCTTATTTCGTAGGAGATAATGAACAGAATACTATTAAAATTGACTTATTTCATACTGATACTTTTGTTTTTCCTATGCTAAAATCTAAAAGGATTAGAATAGCTCAATTACAAGAAGTTGCCGCCATGAAGCTAGAGGTTATTGGTCATAGTGGTCGTAAAAAAGATTTCTGGGATTTACATGAATTGATGGAACATTTTACTTGGCAGGACATGATTGGATTTTATACATTAAGATCTCCCTATAGTTATACACCAATGGAAATTATTAAAAAGCTTATAGATTTTAGCCAAGTCGATATAGATCTAGATCCCATTTGTTTAAAAAATAAATATTGGGAACTAATTAAACTGGATATTGAAGAATCTCTCCATGAACAAAACTTGTTATAAAAAATTCAAATCTAAATAAACAGTAAAACCCCTTGCTTGGATTTGTAATCCCACAGTGTCGGATTGAAAATCCGACCTAATACAGTACTTCTATTTAGTGCTTGCAAGAAAACTATACATTATCCATGAGTCAATCATAAGAAAGCTTCGAGAACAAGCCTGCCTGATGGCTAGGCAGGGCTTGCATTTTGTAAAAATATAGGAGTTGACTTTTGTCAATAACTATTTTCAGTAAAAGCATAAGGCAGTTATCGGATTTTTCTTGCAGAGACTACTTAGACAAATCAATAGCATAAGAATTAGAGGAAGCCATCTTATAAATCTGGTCTAGGTTTATAGTTTCGTTCTTCACAAAAGGAATTTAATTTTGTTAGATGAGTTGAATGGTAAAATGAGTGGAGATGGAGTCTGTTTTCATATAGTTAAAGAATTACATTAAATCTAAATTCATAATTTCAAAAATTATTTACATCATAAAATCCCCTCAATACAGAGATATTTAATCTTATCTTCGTATCATTTAAATAGAAGAAAAGTTTTATAGGCAAATGGACTAGGAATAAAGAAAATGAATGATAGAAAACAACATACTAATGATTTACAAAAGTTCCCTAATTTTGTCATATTCCAGACATCAGATGGGAAAGTAAACATTGATGTTTACTTTAAAGATGAAACACTCTGGCTTACTCAAAAACTAATTTCTGTGCTTTTTGAAAAAGACAGAAGTGTCGTTAGTAAGCATTTGAAAAATATTTTTGAATCTGGAGAATTGAATGAGAAAGTGGTATGTGCAAATTTTGCACTAACCACTCAACATGGTGCCATAGAAGGTAAGACACAAAAAAAAGAAGTAAAATATTATAATCTGAGAGCTATTGTTTCAGTAGGTTATCGAGTAAATTCACATCGGGCTATTGAGTTCCGAAAGTGGGCAACTGGTATTTTGCATGAGTATATCATCAAAGGCTTTGCAATGGATGATGAACGCCTAAAGCAAATCAAACACTTTGGTCAAGACTATTTCGATGAAATGCTGGAACGTGTTCGTGAAATCCGACTGAGTGAACGCCGTTTATACCAGAAAATAACAGACATATTTGCACTATCTGCCGATTATGATTCTAAGGATGAAATTACCAAACACTTTTTTGCGTCGGTTCAAAATAAATTGCATTGGGCCATAACAGGAAAAACCGCTGCTGAAATCATTTACACACAAGCCGACGCTCTGAAAATACACATGGGTTTGAAAACATGGAAACAAGCCCCCGAAGGGAAAATTTTAAAAAATGATGTTTCAATAGCCAAAAACTATTTGAATAAGGAACATATAAAATCTTTGGAACGTATCGTCAGTGCTTATCTTGACTTAGCTGAAACAAGAGCTACAAATCGCCAAGTGATGAATATGAAAGATTGGGAATTATTTTTGATGAAATTCCTTGAATTATCTGATTATCCAATCTTAAGAGATACAGGTAAGATATCGATGTTAGAAGCAAAACTAAAAGCTGAAAATGAATATGAGAAATTTAGAATAGTGCAAGATAAATTATTCGAATCTGATTTTGATAGGTTCTTAAAATTGCTTGATGATAAACACAGATTATAAGTATTTTATTCAAAACCTGAGTTCGGTTTTTAACTATCTGAAATTCAGTTGTTAATCGTAATATTT
>NZ_JABKCA010000007.1 GCF_013166655.1 Lentimicrobium sp. L6 | reverse complement strand
CCGCGTTAGCTTTGTTAAAAATAATTAGAAAAATAAAAGTACGCGTTTGCCCTGTATGGAATGAAAGTGGTAACCTAATAAATCTTGAATTTTCTTAGATTAAAAATGTTAAATCTATTTATTGTACTTATTCAATTTTGACTCCTCGATATCTTCTTCATTCTTCTCATCCAAAGCTTCTAATAAAGGCTCTTTAAATTGCTTTGTAGTCATCCTTTTATCTAGTGTTAATAGTAAAGATGGTAAAAGAAACAAGTTGGAGAGTAAAGCGACAAACAAAGTAAAGCTGATTAGATAGCCCATACTTTTAGTCCCTCCAAACTGGCTAAAAGTAAAGATAAAGAATCCAAAAAACAGAACAATAGATGAATTAATCATACTGTATCCAGTCTCCCTTAAAGCAAGGATGACAGACTTTGATATTTGCCAATTATTCATTTTCAAATGAAGCCGATATCTCGACAAGAAATGTATGGTATTATCAACAGAAATACCAAGAGCAATACTAAAGATAAGAATAGTTGAAGGCTTAATTGGAATTCCAAAATAACCCATCATGGCAGCAGTTAATAGCTGTGGAATTAGATTTGGGATTAAACTAATAACTACCATTCTCGCCGATGAGAATAACAAGGCCATTAAAAGTGCAATAACAAATAAGGCCAAGAGGAGACTCTGAAACAAGTTCTTCACTAAATATTTGGTTCCTTCTAGAAATACGACACTTGTTCCCGTAACCTTAACATCGTATTTATCGGATGGGAAAATAGCTTCGATTTGTGGGACGAGACTGTCCTTTAAGCTTTCTATTTCTTTGGTTCCCAAGTTGGCCATTTGAACAGTCACACGAGTCACTTGCAAATCTTCATCTACAAAGGAGTTAATAAGTCCTTTCTGTCCACCCTCCATCTTTGGCATATACTGCATGATGAAGTTGGCTTCTTGATTGCTTGGAATTGAATATTTCTTTGGGTTTCCATTATAAAAACCTTGCTTACTAAATTTCACCAAATCCGCTACCGATAATGGTTTGGATAACTCTGTATACTGCCCCAAAACTTTAGTACTCAGTTTATCTAAACGCTTGATAAAGCTAAGTTTTAAAACACCTCTCTTCATTCTGGTATCTACAGTTATTTCTAAAGGCATTACTCCATTGAAATGCTCCTCAAAAAACATTAAATCTGTATATAGAACATCCTCATGAGGAATATCATCAACAATACTTCCAGTGGTTTTTAACTGGCTAACTCCAACAAATCCAGCAACCACAATAATAATACTTATCCAATAAGTTCTGGTTCTATAATTGGATACTAAAAACACCATTTTATCTAGGATAATACTAGTTGGTCCACTATCGATCTTATCTAGTCGTTTGAATTTAGGTGGTTTAGAATAGCTAAAGAAAACAGGAATTAGAACTAAAGTAAGAATATAGATTCCTAGAATATTTATGGAGGCAATGATACCGAACTCAACTAGAAGTTTATTCCCCGTTACAATGAATGCTGCAAAACCAGCTGCAGTGGTTGCATTAGTTAAAAAGTTAGCACTACCAATACGGGTCACCATTCTACTTAAAGCCTTTACTTTATTCTGGTGTGCCTTATATTCTGTTTGATATTTATTAAGTAAAAAGATACTATTCTCAATCCCTATTACTATCAATAATGGAGGGATGATACCTGTTAGAATGGTAATTTCATACCCCATTAAAGCAATACTACCTAGGGTCCATATTGTTGCAATAATAACAATTAAAATAGGGAAGAATACAGATTGAAAATTCTTAAAGAAAATGGTTAGAATAATAGCAGCGACTAATAATGCAAGAAAGATAAAAAGGTTCAATTCTCTTTTTACTAAATCTGAAGTGATCGTTCTAATATATGGCAAACCACTATAATGCATTTCAAGATCATGCTCCATACCAAAGCTATCCAAAATATCCTTAATGTCATAAATCAGGGGTACCCTTTCTTTGGTATTCAAAATCTCTTTATCCAAAGTAATCATCATCATTTGCACCTGAGAATCTGGATTATAAAGGAGGCCTTCGTAGAATTTTAAGCCCTGAATGATTTGGGCTAAGGAGTCTAATTCTTGTTGAGATTCGGGTCGTTTTTTCAGAACGGGATCGAAATCAAATTTCTTTTCCTCTCTATTCTTTGTTAATGTATATATATTGGTTACACTCAGTACCCCTTCCACACCTTCTACTTCTGACAATTGTTTGGTCAAGTCATACCAAGAATTAAATCGATTGAGTTGGTATATATCATCCAATTGGGCTCCAATAAACATCACCGCGCCATCCTGCCCAAATCTTTCTTTAAACCCATCATAATCCTGCATAATTGGATGATCGGAAGGAAGCATTTGTGCTAGCTTATAAGACATTTTATTCTGGGTGGCCATAAAAACCATGAAAGCAGTAATTAAGCCAATAACCAATAAATTATAAAAGCGGTAACGTAAAATTCCTCTGACAATATACTTCCACATAGGACTATTTTCTGATGTTAAAAAAGGACTGCAAACTTAGAACATTTAAGCTAATAATAAAAACCCAAATGATATAGAAACCATAGCTTTAACACTTATCAATAAGACTAAGAAATGTTCAAATTACAAGATTTCATAAAAGGCTTTGAATAGGTCTATTAGCAAGCAAGAATGAGGATTCTTAGAAATCATCATCCATTTCAAATTCTTCTTTTCTTAGGTTTCTATCAAACTTCTCACAGTCGATTTCTACAGCGAGTGGTTTTGAAGGCTTTTCAAAATCCCCTTGGCTAACATGAAGTTCTGGATCCTCATAAACTTTCCGCATATAAAGCGCCCAAATAGGCAATGCCATATTTGCACCTTGACCCAAAGTTATGGTTCTAAAGTGTGCTGAACGATCTTCACATCCTACCCAAACACCAGTTACTAAATCTGGTGTTAAGCCCATAAACCAGCCATCTGACTGGTTCTGAGTAGTCCCTGTTTTTCCTGCAATTGGATTATGGAAATTATACTTGTATCTCAATCGAACTCCAGTTCCACTTTCAACAACACCCTTCATTAAACTGATCATTAAATAGGCGGTTTCTTCACTCATGGCCTCATTAGCATCAGGACCAAAAACTTCCAATACATTTCCGTTCTTATCCTCAATATGAGTAATAAAATAAGGCCGTAAGTGAACACCTTTATTGGCAAAAGTACTCATTCCTCCCACCATTTCATAAAGAGAAATATCTGGAGTCCCTAAAGCGATGGCATGAACAGCGGGGATAGGACTTGTAATCCCCATATTCCTAGCCATTTTAACTACGGCACTAGGATTATACTTATCAATTAACTGTGCAGATATCCAATTGATGGAATTGGCCAATGCCCACTTCAAAGTCACTTCCTTGCCTTCAAATTTCTTATTACTATTTCTGGGTATCCATGAACTGCCATCTGGCAAAGGAATAATGGGCTGAACATTTGCCATTTTACTACAAGGCGACATATTCCCCTCCTGCATAGCCAAAGTATAAACAAAGGGTTTAAAGGTTGAACCTACTTGTCTGCGAGCTTGAGTAACATGATCATATTTAAAATAGGTATAATCCAATCCTCCCACATATGCTTTTACTTTCCCGCTTTTTGGCTCCATAGACATTAAACCTGATTGCAAAATAGACTTATAATATCTTATACTATCCATTGGAGTGAGTACCGTATCAATATCACCCTCCCAACTAAACAGCCGCATTGATATGGGTGTTTTAAAAGCCAATTCAATGGAGTCCATCGTTACTCCTCTATTTTTCATTAAACGATAACGTTCAGAGCGCTTCATTGCTGTAAAAAGAAGCTTATCAATTTCATCTTGAGCATTGGCTCGATCAAATACAAATGGCGCATTAGTATAGCCATTCCAATGTCGATAAAAAGCAGGTTGCAAATCTAATCCCAGATGCTCTTGAACGGACTCCTCTGCGTAATTTTGCATACGAGAATCTATGGTAGTATATATCCGCAATCCATCTTGATATAAATTATAAGGCTCACCATTTGGCTTATCATGTTCAGCACACCACCTCTTTAAATATTTCCTCAAATATTCTCTTAAGTAAGTTGCACTTCCTTCTGAATGACCTAATTTTCTATATTCCAATCCCAGAGGCTGAATAATGGCAGTATCATAGGCCATCTGGTCGATATAGCCATATTTTTTCATTTGACTCAGTACTACATTCCTTCTACTTGTAACTAATTCTGGACGGCGAAGAGGATTATAAAGTGAAGAGTTTTTAAGCATTCCTACTAAGGTAGCAGCCTCGGTAAGGCTCAAAGAATCAGGAGTAGAAGAGAAATACACCTTTGAAGCGGAATAAATTCCATCGGCATTATTTAAAAAATCATATTTATTTAAATACATAGCCATGATTTCATCTTTGGAATAACTCTTTTCCAACTTCACCGCTATCACCCACTCGTTGAACTTTTCTAAAACACGTTTACTATTATCTCGCGCACTTATTTTAGTATATAATTGTTTGGCCAATTGTTGAGTGATGGTAGAGCCTCCTCCTTTATGATCCCCACTCAAAACACCTATAACAACTCTAACCAGGGCTTTAAAATCGATTCCAGAATGTTCATAAAAACGAATATCTTCAGTGGCCACTAATGCATTTACCACATTTGGACTTAAGTCCCTAAAATCAACATCTTTTCTGTTTTCAATAAAATAGGATCCCAATTCTTCACCATCCTCAGAATAAATAACTGAAGCTTGAGAGATGAAAGGATTTTCTAATTCTTCAAACGTTGGCATAACCCCCAGTTTCCCTTGAGAAATAAGGACAAACATTAAAAATCCTAATCCAAAAGCTGTAATAAACAGGCTCCAGAATATGATAATCCACTTTCTATAAGGATATTTCTTATCCTTCTTTTCTTCAATAATAGAATGGGGTTCTAATTGCTCCGACATATATAAAATTGTTTACGGATAATACTCTAATCTAATTCCGATATCAGATATCCCTTGTAATTGTTCTTTTCGCATACCATGTTCAATCTTAAAAGAATATGTCCCTAGTTGAACAAAGCGCATGGCCTTTCTGAGAATAAAATGATGATATTTATACTTACCATAACCACTACCTAGCCATTTCCCATCTAAACTTGCCAATTGCAATTCTACGGTATCTCTTGCAACTATGTGATCAGGAAATGTGCTCTCTATAAAGATGTATAGGTTGGCATAAGGATATTCATTGGTATTTCGAACATTCACATAAAAGTTAAATTGTGAATTAGTATCTTCAATATCCACAAAAAAATCCATAGATTCATTGGCTGACCATTCTTCTCCAGTTATTTCAATATTTTGTTCAAAATAACGATTAGAATCGCAAGAAGTAAAAAACAAGCTAACCAACAACCCAAAACCAAGAATTATTTTTAAATTTAGTTTCATCTAATATATAATGTAATAATGGGTTGTTTTATTGCCCATAATCCGTTTTCCATTGATCAATTTGCTTATTCCTCTCATCCATTTTATCCACATCAACTACTTCTGCCACAAATTTTTCAAGATTCTCAGGCTTTTTACCTTTTTTATTCTGTGCTAAAATATACTTCACTTTACTCACTGGGATGGCATGATGAAAAGCAGGGTCGTCCATATAGCTATACCACATAATATTCTTAAATATATCCATTTTTTGATATATAGCGTCACCTTTTCTAGTGGATAATGGTATAGAGGAGTCTGGAAACTTGTCTAATTCATCTATATAAGCATCTTGCTCAAAATTCAAACAACACTTTAGTTTACCACATTGGCCGGCCAGCTTTTGAGGATTTAAGGAGAGTTGTTGTGTACGAGCCACCTGAGTAGTAACCGATTTAAAATCAGTCATCCAAGTGCTACAGCACAATTCTCTGCCGCAGCTACCTATTCCACCTACTCGTGCTGCTTCTTGCCTAACTCCAATTTGCTTCATCTCGATTCTCACTTTGAAAGAATCGGCTAAAACTTTAATCAACTGCCTAAAATCTACGCGATCCTCAGCAGTATAATAGAAGATGGCTTTGGTTCCATCACCTTGATATTCCACATCATTCACCTTCATCGAAAGCCCAAGGTCTCTAGCCAACTGTCGACTTCTCACCATTGTAGGATCTTCCTTCTCCACCGATTTCATCCATTTTTCAATATCATTCAATCTAGCACGACGATACACCTTTTTCACAAAATCGGAATCGGGGCGAATATTCTTTTTCTTCATTTGTAAGCGGGCAGTTTCACCTGTTAAGCTTACAATTCCAATATCATGACCCGGAGATGCTTCTACAGCAATGATATCTCCTTTATTGAGTTCTAATTCGTCTGGTGTTTTAAAAAATGCTTTATGAGAATTTTTAAACCTTACTTCCACCACATTTGATTTTGTAAATCCTAAAGGAGTAGGAATATCAGCTAGCCATTCTCGAGAATCCAGTTTTGGACAGCTATTGGCATTTTTATTTGCAGACTTATCGAGTAGTTTATTGGAGGCACAACACCCTCTTGACATCATGATGTCTTCCTCCGGAACTTTTATATTATTATCCATTCTTGGTTTTCTAGTTAAAATAATTCTTCAGTCAGAATATGATTATGCGAGAATTAATGGATGGCAATAAATCACCAATCCTAATATGCAAATTTAAAAGAAATTTTGTGTTACTGAGGAATTTTCAATAATACGCTCAAATCAAGCGATAATTTCATGAAAAGAACTGATGCACTTGCATTTCTACCCACTTCAAAAATGGCCTGTTCAAATTTTTCTGTTAACTGAATACCGTTGTTAATATGAATAAAGGGAGAAAACTTGGTTAACCACTCACTTTCATAATGTGTAAGTTTATTTAAGGAAGGATGCCCATAATTTATCAATAGACTTTGTCGAATCAATCTAAGCGAGTAATTGAGAAAGTGTTTCTGATTCTCACGCCCAATTCTAGAAACTTTTTCTACAAAAGTTTTTATCTCTTCTAAACTTCCCTTTTTATAACACATCCTCATCCAACTTTGAAACAACATAAAATGTTCTTTCATTTGTTCTCCATCTCCTAAAATATGTTCTGCTCTTTGCAAATCGCCATCGGACAAAGCCACTGCGTTTTTAACTTGATTTTCAGGGAAATTAGAATATTTGGTTTTCAAATAAGCATATAATTCAAAATCATCAATTTTGGGAACAGGAATAATTTGAAACCGGGATTGTATGGTTTTTAATAGTTGATCTTTCTCATCAGCTACCATAATGATGATAGTATGAGCAGGAGGCTCTTCAAAAAACTTTAGAAGCACATTTGCCGAGCTCATATTCATTTTCTCAGGCTGCCAGATGATTAAAATTTTATACGGGGCTTCAACTGGTTTAAAACTCACATCCCTAACAATGCGCCGTGCCTCTTCTACGTTGATTATCCCTTGCTTATTCTCAATATTAATCTTCTTATACCAAGATTGTAATTCAGGGTAATAATGAGTCGAATTCAAATAACTTAACCAATCCTTGTAAAACATGGTACTGATTAAATCTTTAGAAGATGTGGAACGATTAACACCACCTTCTCTTGATTTAGCATCGCTATCACCTCCCCCTTTTGAGCTTTTATTAACAGGGAAAGAGAAGAATAAGTCAGGATGGCTCATGGCATTATACTTCTTACATGAAAGACAAACTCCACAAGAATCAGTTTCTGTTCTATCGGGGCAATTGATATACTGTGCATAGGCTACAGCCAAGGCAAATTTACCATTCACTCCTTTTCCTAAAAAAAGCTGAGCATGGCTAATCCTACCATTTTTCACCGTTTCTACCAAACTTTTCTTTAAATCACTTTGACCAATAATATCTTTAAATTGCATCCGCTAAATTTATCATGCAAAGGTAAAATATTCCATTAATAATTACGGACCGAAACAGAAAAAACCCCTTCATTTGAGTGAAGAGGTTTTTTTACGGAGTCTAATCACTTAGAATCTCCAAAATTATTTTTTATCTATTTCTTGAATTTAATGAATACTACAGTAACTGCTAAAACTCCTATCAACATAAATACCCAATTTGATAATGGTGCACTTGGAGGAGGAGGAGTGGACGAGTCGCCATCAACGTTAACAAAGTCAATTACATTAGCACGTCCAAAATTGTTTGTACCTTCAAATGCTACCTGATAAGTAGCTGATGGATTAGGCAAATCCAGAATGGCTTCCGTCCAAGTGGTAACCTCATCTGTAAAATTTGCTATTTCAACCCAAGCATCAGCATCGCTTATTCTGTAATAAACTGCAGTTGTATTCAAATCTGGCGCCCAGATTTCTTGTCCATAATAAAATGACATGGTTACCGTTGTGAATCCAGACAAATCCATTACCGGACTAACCAGTTTAGTTTTATTACCTCTAAAGGAACCAGATGCATATCTTGCATTAAGAACTCCTTCAAAAGCTGTAGTAATACTACCACCTGAAGAACCTGCTGCAAAAGTCCATGAGTACGTCCCTACTTCTTGAATCTGTGTCCAATCAGCTCTAGTTGTAGATACATCTTCAAATGTTTCAACAAAAGGAAAAGTAGTAATTGCAGTAACAGATTTTGATGAATTTTCAGGATAAATCGGAACAACATTTCCAGTTGGAGACTGTTCTTCTAACATCTTCAATTGATCTACTGTCAAATTAGCTTGATCAAATTCGTTTTGCCCTATCGCCGAGAAGGAGAAAATAGACACTGATAATAAAAACAAATAAATTTTTCTCATAATAATATAAATTTTTGATGAATAAATCACGATCAAAGACTTATATTAACAATAAATAGAATTAAGGATTAATCCTTATGGGTGATAGTCTGTTGTGTGTGGCTAAATTAAAACAATTTCCGAGATTAGCAAATTTAGTTTTTCCATATTATTATTTTGGATTATTATCAACGCTATTAATTATGAATTTTATACTTTTCTTATCAAAAAAACAGGAACTTTGCTAAAAAAATATGTCATTGGAACTCAAAAAGAAAAAACCCCTTCATTTGGATGAAGAGGTTTTTATATTTGGAGTCTACTCTATAGAACCTCCTAAATTGATTTTTGATTTATTTTTTGAATTTAAAGAAAACAGTAGTAACAGCTAAAACACCAATTAGCATAAATGCCCAATTTGATAATGGTGCTCCTGGAGGTGGAGGCGGAGGCGCTACAATACCATCAACAGTAACAAAGTCAATTACATTAGCACGCCCCCATTGGTTTGTACCTTCAAATGCTAGTTGATAAGTAGCAGATGGGTTAGGTAAATCCAGAACGGCTTCTGTCCATACATTAACATTATCTGTAAAATCAGCTATCTCAACCCAAGGATCAGTATCACTTATTCGGTAATAAACTGTAGTTGTATTTTGATCAGGCGACCAATATTCTTGACCATAATAAAATGATACAGTAACAGTTGATAATGCTGATAAATCCATTACTGGACTAACCAATTTAGTTTTATTACCTCTTGAGGAACCAGAAGCGAATCTTGCATTGAGAACCCCTTCATAAGCTATTCCAATACTACCACCTGAAGAACCTGCTGCATAGGTCCATGAGTAAGTCCCTACTTCCTGAATCTGTGTCCAATCAGCTCTAGTTGTTGATGCATCTTCAAATGTTTCCACAAAAGGGAAGCTAGTAACTGCAGTTACAGATTTTGATGAATTGTCAGTGTACATTGTAAAAAGCTCCCCAGATGGAGATTGTTCTTCTGCCATCTTTAATTGAGCAATTTGATCTTTTGTCAAATTCTTTTTTTCAATTACGTTTTGTCCTATCGCCGAGAAGGAGAAAATAGACATTGCTAAAAAAAGTAGATAAAATTTTTTCATAATAATATAAATGTTTGATTAGTAGATTTCCAAAAATTTATATTAATACTAAATGGAAGGAGGTATTACTCCTTAATTATTTATGAATGATGCATTTTGTGTGCCGCTAAATTAAAACAATTTTCCAAACTAACAAATATTAGATTTTCAACTTATTGTTTTGAATTTTCCTCAAATCTCATAACTTTGTAAACGATATTTTTTAATTCATAATGAAGAACCATGCTGAAAAAAAAGAAATCGCATGGGATTCTCTCGCATAGCGAGATTTGAAATCTGTCATTATTAACTTTTTTAATTTTAATAACAGATGAAAAAAAACGTATTAATTATTGGTGCCGCCGGAAGAGATTTCCATAATTTCAACACCTATTACCGCGGCAATGAAGACTATAATGTAGTCGCATTTACAGCAGCTCAAATTCCTGACATTTATGGCAGGAAGTATCCAACAGAGCTTGCAGGGGATTTATATCCTGAAGGAATTCCAATTTACGCTGAAGATGATTTAGAAAAACTAATCGACGAATTAAAAGTTGACGATTGTGTTTTCTCATACAGCGATGTACCTTATAATGTGGTCATGGGCATGAGTGCCAGAGTAAATGCTGCAGGTGCAAACTTCAATTTACTAGGTCCTAGAGACACTATGGTAAAAAGTACTAAGCCCGTCATTGCAGTTGGCGCTGTTAGAACTGGATGTGGAAAAAGTCAGACCTCTAGAAGAATTATTGAAATTTTAATGGAAAAAGGTCTTAAAGTTGTAGCTGTTCGTCATCCAATGCCATACGGAGACTTGGTTGCACAAAAAGTTCAACGCTTTGCCACTGTTGAAGATTTAAAACTTCACAAATGCACCATTGAAGAAATGGAAGAGTATGAGCCACATGTGGTAAGAGGTAATGTAATATACGCTGGTGTAGATTATGAAGCCATTTTAAGAGCTGCAGAAAACGATCCTGACGGTTGTGATGTAGTTTTATGGGATGGGGGAAATAATGATTTCCCATTCTACGTTCCAGATTTAAATGTAACAGTAGTTGATCCTCACCGTCCGGGACACGAATTATCTTATTATCCTGGCGAAGTCACACTAAGAATGGCCGATGTAGCGGTCATTAACAAAATGGATACCGCTGCACCTGAAGCCATTCAAATTGTAAGAGACAATATCGCAAAAATAGCACCTAATGCTATTGTTGTTGATGGCGCTTCTCCATTAAAGGTAGATGATCCTTCTATAATCAAAGGAAAGAGAGTATTGGTAGTTGAGGATGGCCCAACACTAACTCATGGGGAAATGAAAATTGGAGCCGGTACTGTTGCAGCCAAAAAATATGGCGCAAAAGAACTCGTTGACCCAAGACCATACACTGTTGGGAAACTCAGCGAGACTTTCGAAATCTATCCTAATATTGGCGCATTGCTTCCTGCAATGGGATATAGTGCTCAGCAATTAAAAGATTTAGAAACTACTATTAATAATACAGATTGTGAAGCCGTGGTTATTGGTACACCTATCGACCTCCAAAGAATTGTAAAAATTGATAAACCGGCGACTCGTGTTTATTATGATTTACAAGAAATTGGACAGCCTGATTTTGTAGGCATTCTCGACGACTTTGTGAAAAAATATAATTTATAATTTCAATGGCGGCTTTTTAGTCGCCATTTTTTTTGAAAAATAACTAATTTTACACCAAAAAAAATCAGCAGATGAAGAACCGAAGTTTAATTTCAATTAATGATTACAGCAAGGAAGAGCAGATTAGGATACTGGAACTTGCAGCAGAATTCGAAAAGAATCCTCGTCAGAAAATTCTTGACAACCACGTAATCGCGACTCTATTTTTTGAACCTTCCACTCGTACACGCTTAAGTTTTGAAAGCGCAATCTCGCAATTAGGTGGTAAAATTATAGGATTTACCGACGCCGCTAATTCTAGTGTTTCAAAGGGCGAAACATTAATGGACACTATAAAAACGGTGGCTAACTATTCCGATCTCATCGTAATGCGCCATCCTCTAGACGGTAGTGCAAGATGGGCCAGCGAAGTTTCTGATGTACCTATCATTAATGCTGGTGATGGTGCCAATCAACATCCAACTCAATGTTTGCTCGACATGTATTCTATCATGAAAACTCAGGGCTCTCTAGAGAATAAGCATATTGCATTCGTTGGTGATCTAAAATATGGACGTACTGTTCACTCTTTAGTAATAGCCATGTCTCAATTTAACGCTACCTTCCATTTGGTTTCTCCTCCAGAGCTAAAACTGCCAAGTGCCGTGAAGAAATACATTAAAGATGCAGGTTTAGATTATATTCAATACACTGATTTAAACAAAGCTATGGATAAAGTTGATATTCTTTATATGACCAGAATTCAGAAGGAACGATTTGCCGACCCTATGGAATATGAGAAAGTTAAGAATTCATACATCCTCAAGAATGAGCATCTTGAAAACACTAAAGATAATATGAAAGTGCTACACCCACTTCCAAGGGTAAATGAAATAGAAGAGGCCGTGGATCAAAATCCTAAGGCATACTATTTTCAGCAAGCTCTAAATGGAGTTTATGTTCGTGAAGCACTTTTGGCATATACATTAGGATTAAAAGAATAAGGAGGGAAAATCATGGATAAAAGAAAAGAATTAAAAGTAGCCGCCCTGGAAAACGGAACTGTGATTGATCATATTCCTGCAGCAAGTTTATTTCATGCTTTGAGGATTTTAAAATTAGACAAAGTAAACAATCAAATCTATTTTGGAACCAATTTACACTCTGAAAAATACGGCTTAAAAGGTATTATCAAAATCAGAGATCGCTATTTCAAAAATGAGGAGATCAACAAAATTGCATTAGTGGCTCCAACAGCAACCATTATTGAAATCAAGGATTTTTATGTGGTCAGAAAAGAAAATGTAGATACCCCTGAGATCGTTGAAAATTTTGTAAAATGCTTCAATCCTAAGTGCATCACCAATCACCAAGCAGTACCCACTCGCTTTAAAGTGATTTCTGATAAAGGGGAATTAAAACTTCGCTGTCATTATTGTGAAAAAATCACTACCAAAGACACCATGGAGTTTAAATAAACACTATAAAAAATGCCTGAATTTCATTCAGGCATTTTTTTCGTTTAACTCCTCTGCACATTAAATAATCTTTAAGGACATAAGCATTTTTTATATTTTGTAAAAAATTACTACATTTGACCTCCATTTTAAAATCAATTTTAAACTAAATAATTATGAAGAAAATTACTCACTGGCAATTAATATTTGCCCTTTTCTTAGGATTCTCAATTTCAACTATGGGACAAGAACTGCTTCTCAATGGCAATTTTGAAGCCTGGGATGACGCAACACACCCAACTAGCTGGACAAAAGTCGAAAATATCGATCAAGAATCTGGAGCTGGCTTAGTACATGGCGGAACTTATTCTGCAAAACATACTGGGGGCACCAAAGATTTAGGTCAAACAATTACTGGAATTGTCGCTGGAGAATCATACACATTAACAATGTGGTACAAGGTAGTTGAAAGCGATGGAACTGATGCCCGAATTTGGTCATATTGGAAAAATTCTGGAACTAACATTAATGATAATGGTGCAGAATTAAGAGGCCCTAACAACTCTTACCTAGATAATAATGGCGGAGCTTGGACTGAGTATACTGTTACTTTAAATGCTCCTGCTACTGCAAATGAATTTTATTTTGAAGTAAGAACATATGGAAGTGCCGTTACTTATTGGGATGACTTTTCTTTTTTCAAGAATGCAGCTTCATCGGTACCCGCACCTATTTTCGATCCTATCGCTGGAACATATACTGAAGCCCAAACAGTAACAATGACAACTCCTTCTAAAACTTCTTATGACATTTATTACACAACAGATGGAACAGATCCAGACAATACTGACAACTTATATTCAGCTCCTATCAATGTAGCAACCACCACTACTTTTAAAGCGGTTACTTTTGATGGTACTGATTATAGCCAAGTAACTACAGCTGCTTATGAAATTATCATTCCAGTTGAAGTAGCAACTATAGCAGAGTTAAGAACACAAGCTACTGGTTCACAAATTTATATTTTAACTGGTCAAGCTACTTTAACTTTTCAACAAAGTTATAGAAATCAAAAGTATATTCAAGATGCTACAGCAGCCATTTTAATTGATGATAATGGAGGAGCAATCACTACCACTTACAATATAGGTGATGGTATTACAGGCATCACAGGTACTTTAGGTGAATATGGTGGAATGTTACAATTTGTTCCTAACCAAGACCCTGGAGCTGCCACATCTACTGGTAATACTTTTAATCCTCAAGTGATTACTTTAGATGAATTTAATAATAACTTTGAAGATTATGAAGCAGAATTGGTTCAAGTTTTAGGGGTTACTTTTACTGATGGTGGTGGAGCTTTTGAAAACGGAGAGGTTTACGAAATTACTGATGCCAGTGGCAGTAGTAAAGCTACATCTAATTTCAGGACTACTTTCTGGAACGTAGAATACACAGGCGCAACCATTCCTACAGCACCACAAGATATAGTTTGCCTTCCAAACAGCACAAACGCTGGGATTTTCTTAACATCACGTGTTTCTGCAGATATCGTTGCTGCTCCAATACCTCCAGTACCTGTAAGTTCTAAAGGTATTATTATTGCTGGTTTATTAATTGGACTAGTAGTAGTGATTAGAAAAGGTAGATTATTCTAAGATATTTATCTTAACAACAATATTTGTAAAGCCTCCTTTGTGGAGGCTTTTTTTATGCCCTGTATTGATTAAAAGAAAACTAAAATGCCATATTACAGTATATGCTAACATTAATAAACATAAGTTAGAAGGGTATAATAATTGCGTTTTCGATGATAAAACTTTAACTTATAGCTTTCTTGTTTTCATATATAGTAACTAGACCTTCTTCGTTTTACTACACGACTTTACAAGAGTAACGTATAATCTTAAAACGAGACCTAATTACCCCCCTAGGCGAGTTCCAGCTGTTTCAGTATACCATCGGGAGACATCCGATACTTGAACAAATAGAATTATTGATTACTCAGCATCAAACTTGTCTTCAAAAGGAAATATGGAATATGATTTTTTAAACTACAAGGTTCTAAACACACAAAAAAACCCTAGCCTTTTCAGCCTAGGATTCCCCCTATGTTGTTCAGATCAATTTCGGTTTACCGCATTACTGAATAATTAAATCGACCCTGCGATTAATTCTTTTAATATTCTCTGCTAAAGGCTCATCAAGACCATTATTGCTTAATGTTAATCTTTCTGCATCAATTTTAAATTCATCAATCAACATATTCATGACAGCTTCTGCTCTTTTTTGGCTTAGTTGCATATTATACTCAGGACTACCAACATTACTAGCATTCCCTACAACTTCACACTTTAATTTCTTGTTTTTCTTTAGCATCTTACCAATAACCGCAATCTCTCTCTCCATAGCTGGAGTGATATAGGTAGAGTTAAAAGCAAAATAGATACTGGTCATATCAATTCCTGAACCAGAGCCTGCAGAACGCACCACCATATTACCATTAGCATCCTCAGAAACCTCTCCAGCTAATTGTTCTTTGATTGCATTTGTTCTAGCTTCTAATTCTTCTTGTAGAATATTCAATTGCTCCTGATTATTAGCTACGGCCACTGACTGTTTAGCTAAATCATCTTTAATAGGCTTGGTTTCTGCTTTAATTTTAGCATCAATCTGTTTTCCAAATTTCTCAGACACCTCTTTCTCTACATCCTCTCTTACCATATCAGCAGTAATTTTCTGAGGAGTCAAACCAGGACGACCCAAATTAAACAATAAGCCCAGTGAAGAAAAAGTATAGTTGCTGGCATCATCAGTCAAATTACCACCCAAGTCAGGAGAGGATGTAAAACGATAACCAAATTCTGCATTTAAATTCACAATATCTTTCGCCCCTAATTTATAGGTGACTCCAATTCCCAAAGGCACTGCTATTAAAGCTTCCATAGCCTCTTGTTCTCCAGCTAAGGTATAACCTGTACCTGTTAAAAACGCACCATTACTATCAGTAATCTCGGTTCTATACATAGTGTAAGCACCACCACCTATCAGATAAAGTTCTCTTAAGTATTTTGGTGATTTTGAATAAAAGAAATCATTAAGGCTCAACTTTAATAAAAGTGATATCTCCATAAAATCAACATTAGCCGAAAGGTTGTTCTTATAATAACTACCATCCTCATTAAGCTTTACAAACTCACCATCAGATTTCATATTACCATAAACATAATCAGCACGTAAACCCACTTTAGTATTTAATTGCTTGCCCAGACTCACCCCTGCTCCCCAGCTGAAAGGATTATCTTTCAGAGGAGATAAAAAGAAAGTAGCACCACCCTTAACACCCACATACCAGTTATGCAGAAAACCATTGGTTTTTGCATCTTCTTTAATAACCCCTGCTTGGATTTTTTTCTTAGGAGCCTCCTCCTTCTTTTCAGTTTGTTCCTTCTTTTCATCAGTTTGTTCTTGAGCATTTACAGAACCTGAGAAAACAAAAGCAAAGGCAAACAAAGCCGTAAAAAAGTATCGAATAGAACGATTTTTCATGATATATTTATTATTTCAACAACAATCTTTTTTTCACACAATAAAAATATCTCTTATTTGCTCAAGAAAGATGACAAGGAAACAAAATAACAAACAGTTGGATGTTAATAAGCTCTACAGAAAATTGAGCAATTCGGAAAGGCTGTGAATATGAAATGTAGGAGCAAATCTGAGGTCCTCATGATGGAAATCAACAAAGACTTGATCTATATGGGCATTTCGTGCTCCCTGAATATCAGATACTTGATCATCGCCTATCATCAAAGACTCTTCAGCAGAAGCTCCCGCCTGCTTCATAGCAAAGTCAAACACGTCTCTGTGAGGCTTTTGCACACCTACCATCTCCGAAGTTATAATCTGTTCAAAATAAGGAGTTAAACCACTATTATCTAGCTTCACAAACTGCACCTCATTAAATCCATTTGTGATGATATGCATGGAATAGCGTTTTGATAAGTTTTTTAATACCAAAATAGCATTAGGGAAAAGGGCTGTTTTTGTGGGGCTTATTCTCACATAATCTTTCGCCATTTTTATGGCTAAATCCTCATCATCAATTTTAAAGTGTTGTAGGCTACCTCTAAATCGTTGCACGCTCAAGTAATCTTTCTCAATTTTCCCATCCTTATACAAATCCCATAAATGATGATTATAGTCCACATAAAAAGTATGGAAATCGGCAAAATCAATAATGGCCATATCACCTATTCTAGCCTCCTCATAAATCTCTTTTAAGGTTAAAACAGAATTTTTCTCGAAATCCCATAAGGTTCTATCTAAATCAAAAAACAGATATTTGTATTTCTTTGCCGTCATAAACTCATTATTTCAGTGGCGCAAAACTACGATTATCTCTGAAAAATATGTTTTTAAAGATAAATAACATTTAGAAATGAATTAATTCTATTAATTTAGCACCATAAAAAATACAAAAACAATTAAACATGAGTAAGGATATAAACAACTTAAACCCAAGGGAAATTTGGAAACACTTTTATAGTTTAACACAAATTCCTAGACCTTCGAAGCATGAAGATGCTATTCAGGATTTTATGATGAAGTTTGGTCAAGACTTAGGTTTAGAAACTATTAAAGATGAAGTTGGAAACATTATCATTAAAAAACCTGCAACTCCAGGAATGGAAGATAGAAAAGGTGTGATTTTACAAGGTCACCTTGACATGGTTCCGCAAAAAAACAGCGATAAAGTTCATGACTTTAAAACTGATCCTATTGAAACTTATGTTGATGGCGAATGGCTAACAGCCGACGGAACTACTCTTGGTGCTGATAACGGAATGGGTGTAGCTGCGGCAATGGCTGTTTTAGAATCAAAAGATTTAGTTCATGGCCCTATTGAAGCTTTAATGACAGCTGACGAAGAAACTGGCATGACCGGTGCATTTGGTTTGCAAAACAATGTTCTTGATGGACATATCTTATTGAATCTTGATTCAGAAGACGAAGGCGAATTATATATTGGTTGTGCTGGCGGCATCGACGGTACAGCAACTTTTGAATATAAAGAAGCTCATATTCCTAAGGGAAGTGTTGCTTACAAATTAATCGTTAAAGGATTAAAAGGTGGTCACTCAGGAATGGATATCATATTAGGCAGAGGTAACTCTAATAAAATCATGTTCCGTTTCTTAAAGCAAGCTGCCAAAGATTATGGTGTAAGAATTTCTAAAATCATTGGTGGTAGTTTGAGAAATGCTATTCCTAGAGAAGCGTTTGTTACCTTGGTGGTTCCTAATGAGCATTGCGCAGACTTTGAAAACTCAGTTGAATTTTTCGAAGGAATGGTTCAAAGCGAGTTAAGCTCCGTAGAACCTGATTTCACATTTACTTGTAAAGAGACTGCAATGCCAGACTCTGTAATTGATGAGAAAACCCAGAATGCTGTTATCAATGCTGTTTATGCTTGTCCTAACGGTGTGATGAGAATGAGTAATGATATGGAAGGCTTGACTGAAACCAGTACTAACCTTGCTATCGTTAAAAGCGGAAACTTTAAAATTGAAGTGCAAAGCTTATTACGTAGTTCTGTGGAAAGTGCTAAAAAAGACTTAGCCGAAATGATGGAATCTGTTTTCACATTAGCTGGTGCTGAAGTTACTTTTGATGGTGCTTATCCAGGTTGGAAACCAAATCCAAATTCTGAGATATTAGAAACTATGAAAAAGGTTTATAATGACAAATACGGAAGAGTTCCTGAAATCAAAGCTATCCATGCTGGATTAGAATGCGGACTATTAGGTGCTGTCTATCCTAAGTGGGATATGATTTCTTTCGGTCCAACTATCAGAAACCCACACTCTCCAGACGAAAAGGTAAATATAGAGACTGTAGGTAAATTCTGGGATTTCCTAGTAGAAACATTAAAGAATATTCCTAAAAAATAATAGTGAATAAACAATAAAAAAAGCTTGTAGGCCATATACTTGCAAGCTTTTTTGTTTATTAAAAAAAAGTATTCAAAATATTTGCATTTATTAAAAAAGGGCGTATTTTTGCAGTCCCAAAAAAATAAAGAAAATGAGCAAGAGAACATATCAACCATCTGTACGTAAGAGAAAAAACAAGCATGGATTCAGAGCTAGAATGGCTAGCAAGAACGGAAGAAAAGTTTTAGCGCGCAGAAGAGCAAAAGGAAGACATAAATTGACAGTTTCTGACGAGTTTATCGGAAGAAAATAGATTTAATATAGGTACATTTCAGGCTAATAGTCTGAACCGCAAAAGCCCGTTCGGATTCATTCCGGTCGGGTTTTCTAGTTTATCCTCATCCCAAAGCTATGAAAGACCAATATAGAAACTCAGTAGAGTTTTTTAAAGAAAAAGAGTTCGACGAGAAAGAAAAGGAACATTCTCTGATTCTTGCCGCCTACGAACTCAAAACCCCAGATAACGCTGGCTCCATCATAAGATTGGCTGGAAACCTAGGTATTTCGGAAGTGTATTTTATTCATGAGAATTTTGAAATGAGACCTCGCAAAATGACTCGTGTGGCACATTCCAGCCTAGGCCATGTGAATTATCACATTGTTACTGAAAAAGAATTCTGGGAACAAATTGAGGAGGGTTATGAGGTAGTGGCCCTAGAGACCACAGAGCAGAGCAAAAATATATTTAGCCACTCTCTTCCGAAAAAATGCGTTTTGATGTGTGGTAATGAGCGATTTGGTATTAGTAATGAGGTTTTACAAAAATGTCATCAAAGCGTTTTCATTCCAAACCCTGGGAAAACAAGTTCAATGAATGTTTCTCATGCGCTTACCGTGGGCGCTTTTGAATGGGCTCGTCAGAATTGGCCTAGCCAGATGAAAATTGATTAACAGCTACCACAAATATACGAATGTTTATTTGCTCAATAAAAGAGGAACGCTAATTTACGCGAATCAGAAAGGATTTTCGAATTGACTGCTCGTTTGCTAACATTGATGACCTGTGGATTACACGGATTAATGGCTGAATGAGTGAATCGATTGAACTACTTAATGAATCCGCTTCCCTGTCTCCTAAGCTCCAGTTCGTTTTGCAAACCTAATCTTCCAGATTTACTCAAAACAAACATGGACCCATAAGTTGCCACTAATGTACTAATGAATTACACCATACGATATATTTGGTTTTACATGAATTCTGCTCGCTAGCTCGCTTTAAGAGGGAACGCTAATTCCCACGGATTAAAAGGAATTATCGTAGGTTATTATTTGGGGATTAACTTCTTCGCCAACGCCCCAGCCTCCCTCTCTCCAACTCTCCCTCACCAATTCGCCAGCTCGTTTTAAAAACCTAAACTTCCAGGCTTACTCAACTTAAAACTTCACCCTTGATCCTACATGAAAAAAGGGAGCCACTCAGCTCCCTCGTATTACTGTTTTTTCTCGTTCTTCTTTTTAAACCTACCGGATTTTTTCAAAGCTTCGGCAATAATCCATTCCAATTGACCATTGGTGCTTCGGAACTCATCCTCTGCCCATTTCTCAACAGCCTCCATCATCTCTTCGTTCAATCTTAATGCAAATGCTTTTTTCTTTGCCATGGTTTACTTTATTTTTTTCAATATCAATAATAGATTTTTTCAAATAATAGATTTTTTGCTCTTGGATTATTTATCACCATGCTTTTAATAGCGCCATTTTTTTCTAAAAATGAAATCGACTGAATGATGCCTGAATGACTAATAAATACCAAATCTTCTAAATGCTCAATAATTATGTCATTCGAAAATATTGGACTTTGAAGTTTCAATTCATCATTCATATATCTAATTTCATATTTAACATCAAGTTCCTTTGAATAGTAAACTCCAGCTAACTTGTTGTAATTAATATTTGCCTCTTTTTTGTTTTCGACAACTTTTAATGCCATGTAACTATTACCGTTTTGCTTAAGAGTTTGGCTATTTACCTTACCATTTCTCAAATGAAAGATAAGTTCAGCTTTAGCTTCTTTTACAAAAAATACTGTATCCGATTTAGCATATAGTTTTAAGTCCTTATTATATATATTCACAAAATAATCCTCCCCTTCTTTGAAGAAAGTTAAATGACAATCTTTGTCATCAACTTGTTGGTATTTTCCGGCACACAAAGCAAAAAATGCATCGTTTATTTTTTGTTCAATCAACTCACTCCTTTTTTCTTTTTTCTCGCTTTCACTCCCAAATAAAATATCAGAAACATCATTTAGAATATTTTTAGGCTGTAATGTTCCATTATTACTTAAAATGACAACACCTACACTTTCTTCTGGGAAATAGACTGTTGCCGATCGAAAGCCTCCCCATACTCCATCATGTACATAAGCTTTCTTATTATTTATTTCAGTAATATTTAAACCATAACCATAATTCACCCTTTTGCTGTTGATTAAATTGCCTTTAGAAACTATTCTATTGAAAACACTATTTCCACCCAAAGTTTTAATATAATAGTTTACCAACCATTTTGACAAATCCAAGGTGTTACTCATAAGCGAACTGGAACCAGGGGCGCTGAGATTATTAGAAAAAGAAAGATAATTATTTCCAGTAAAAACATAAGAATTAGCTATTTGGTTCTCTTCAGAAATATTACTTTCAACAAAGTAAGTATTCTCCATTCCAATAGGAACAAATATATTATCATGCATCCAACTTTCAAATGTAGTATCTACAACTACTTCAACAATTTTTGCCAAAAGATTGTAATTGGAATTACTATACAAGAACTCAGACCCTGGAGTAAAATTTAAACCATCTTGTTTTTTAATAACTTCATAAATATCGTCCAACGAAAGTGGCTCTTCGGGCTGCCACCCTTTCAACGCACATAGTGTTGGCCAATCTCTAATACCAGAAGTATGATGAACAAGTTGATAAATTGCAATATCTATCATAGCCACAGGTAAATCAGGTAGATATTTAATTATTTTATCATTAATATCAATTTCACCTTTTTCTTCCAAAAGAGCTATTGCCAACCCTGTAAATTGCTTGCTTACTGAGGCGATATCAAAAATTGTGGTTTCAGTTATTAGCGATTTTTTGTCTAAAGCGGCAGAACCCCAATTCCCTTTATATAAGACAGAATCCTTCTTTGTAATTATTACTGACAATCCGGGCTTATTCTTTTCATTTAAATCTCTTGATTTATTAAAAACTTGATATTCAAAGTAGGAATCTAATTGTGGTTTCATCTCCTTTTTCTCTGTTGACTCGCACTGAATAAGACTAATAATTAATATTAATCCCAAAACAAGTGTCCCAATTTGCCTTTTTTTCATCATGACTTCTTTGTTGATATTAACCGTAAAAATGTGCCACCTCCATTATTTTGCATGCATATTTAATCTATCATTTTTTATTTAGAGTTTAATGATGCAAAGTACCTGTATTTACAATTGGTGAAGCATCTTTATCGGAACAAAGAACAACAAGTAAATTACTAATCATAGCTGCTTTCTTTTCTTCATCCATATCTATAATATCTTCTTCTTTTAATTGATCCAAGGCCATCTTAACCATACTTACAGCACCTTCAACAATTTTAAATCTAGCAGAAACAATAGCCGTTGCCTGTTGACGTTTCAACATGGCCTGAGCAATTTCCTGAGCATATGCCAAATGCGAAATACGAGCCTCCATCACTTCAATACCAGCTATATCTAGCCTTTCTTTTAATGCACTCTCCAACATATCATTAACTACTTCTCCTCCAGAACGCAATGTGATTTCAGCTTGTGTATCACCAAAATGATCATAAGGGTAATCTCCAGCTAATTTCCTAATAGCTGCTTCACTTTGTATCTCAACAAACTGAACATAATCATCCACATCAAACGCCGCTTTAAAAGTTTCTTTCACTCGCCAGACTAAAACAATTCCAATCATAATTGGATTACCCACATTATCATTTACTTTAATCGGATCGCTATCAATATTTCTAGCTCTTAGGGAAATCTTCTTTTTGGTAAAGAAAGGATTAGCCCAGAAAAATCCATTTTTCAAAACGGTACCCTTGTATGCACCAAACAAAGTAATCACCATACTCTCATTGGGGTTTACAACAAATACTCCCATCACTGAGAATACTCCAACAATAATTAAAACCACCAAACCAATCAACCTCGTCATCACAATTATTGGAATAGGAACTAAAATTAAAGCTATTGCTACAAAAAGCATCAAATAGCCATTCATTGGCATAAATTCTTTTTCTGTTTTCATCGTTTTTTATTTAAGATTTATAATGATATTATTTTGATATCACAATAATACAACTTTTCTAAATACAAAGTCAAGAAATTAATGAAATTTTATTTGCTCTGATCAAAGAATCCCCTCCATTATCCAATAGTTCTTATCTTAGCAAAAAAAATAAAAGTCATGGGATTATTCATACATATCATTTTAGAAATCGCCGCATTATTTGCTTTATATTGGACCATAAGAACTAGAAAACTAGTACCGGCGATAGTGAGTATAGTTATGATTGCTGGAATTATTTTGGTACTCTATCCAGAAATCCAAAACAAATTCTACGGGCTTTATGTTTACATGGGAGCGTGTTTGGTAGCCATCATATATGGGGTCACCAAGCTTAACGGAAATCGAATTTCAGCCTATATTATTATACTCATGTCGACCAGCATGTTTCTACATTGGTTATGGGTTACTCAACACCTGCAAGGAAATACTTTAATATTTCCTGGTATAGCTTTGATTACCGGAGCAGTAGGCCTTATAAGTAGAGCAAAGCTCAGAAATGAGCTTGGCTTTTTAATCATCTTAAGTGCCGATGCTATTGCTATTATAGTAGAGCAATTGTTAAAATAAGTTATCAATCGTAAGAATAGCAGGAGTTCATCGTCCATATAGTAAATCTTAACAGATACTTTTGAAAACTAAAAATGAAGGCAATGAGAACTATACTATTTTTGACAACGATAATACTATTTAGCATGACAAGCCAGGGACAAAACAAAGACTATAACAAACTCACTATAGAAGAACAGCGAGTAATTCTTGATAAAGGAACCGAAAGACCTTATACAGGAGAATTTTACGAACATGAGGAGGAGGGTATATACCTATGCAAACAATGCGATGCCCCACTTTATAAATCAGAAGACAAATTCAACGCTCATTGTGGCTGGCCAAGTTTTGATGAGGAGATAGAAGGAGCAGTAAAAAGAACAACTGATGCTGATGGTAGAAGAACTGAAATTACTTGCGCCAATTGTGGAGGACACCTAGGCCATGTATTTATTGGAGAAAGATACACCAATAAAAACACCCGCCATTGTGTAAACTCAGTTTCTTTGGAGTTTCAAGCGGCGACTCTTCCTAAAAGAGAAGTGGCCTATTTTGCTTCAGGTTGCTTTTGGGGCACTCAATATCATTTCGAAAAGAAAAAAGGGGTGATTAGTTCCGAAGTAGGCTATATGGGAGGCGACACTAAGAACCCAAGCTATAGAGAGGTTTGTAGTGGAACAACTGGGCATGCCGAAACTACAAAAGTAATTTTCGATCCTAGCAAAACAAGCTTCGAAGAATTGGCCATACTATTCTTTGAAACTCACGATCCATCCCAGGTCAACAGGCAAGGACCAGATATAGGAACTCAATATCGCTCAGCTGTTTATTATACCAATAATAAACAAAAAGAAATCATAGAAAAGCTGAGTCAAATTCTTGAGAACAAAGGAATAAAAGTAGTTACAGAATTAGAGGGAGCTGATATCTTCTACGCTGGAGAAGACTATCACCAAAATTATTATAATAAAAAAGGAGGCTCACCCTATTGCCATATCTATCAAAAGAAATTCTAATAGAAATATCCTCCCCACAAAGCTAGATCATTTGATTTAGCTTTTCTCATTTTAAGGCTAAAAATCAATAGCGTACTACTAATTTCAATAGTCTCCTCGCCTGCCTTGCTGCGAAAGTCAGACAGGCTAAGCATCGGAGTGACAAGTGTTTTAGTGAGGAGACTAGACAGTATTGGCTAAAAATATAAGATTTTGCAATCCTATTAGATTATTATGTCTACCTTTATGCATATCCTAGTAGAGCAATCTTCTACTAATTAGAACAATAATAAGCTATATACTGAAATCCATAAGTTTTCGAGGCTTTTATGAATAGATAAGTATATTTGCAAAAAAAAATACAGCTTTGCAAGAAAATCACCAATATGTAGCCAAAACCTTCGCCGGACTAGAAGGCGTTTTGGCAGAAGAACTTAAGGCTTTAGGAGCCACAGAAGTAATAGAAGCCTATAGGGCAGTAGAATTTAAGGGCACGCAAGAAATTTTATACAAGGCCAATTACCAAGCACGAACTGCTATCAGAATTTTAAAGCCTATTGCTAATTTTGAGGCTGCTAATGAAACAGACTTCTATCGAGCTGTAAGTAAAATCAACTGGTCCAAGTATTTAGATCTTGAAAAAACATTTGCTATTGATGCAACAGTAAGCAATAGCAAGATGAATCACTCAAAATATGTAGCATTAAAAACTAAAGATGCTATTGTTGATCAATTCAACAGAAAAATTGGCAAAAGACCCAATGTAGATACTGATTTTCCAGATTTAAGAATCAATATCTATCTTCACAATAACCATTGTACTTTAAGCTTTGATAGTTCTGCTATATCCTTACACAAAAGAGGCTATAGAAAAGAAACTGGTGAGGCTCCATTAAATGAAGTATTGGCTGCGGGTATGATTCTACTTAGCGGATGGGATAAGAAGAGTAATTTTATCGACCCTATGTGTGGCTCGGGAACTTTACTCATTGAAGCTGCTTTAATTGCCAACAACGTTCCTTGCGGATTCTATAGAGAATATTATGGCTTTAAAAAATGGGAAGACTTTAACGAAGAACTTTGGGAAAAAGTTAAAAAAGAAGCCTTTGATTTTGATGAGGAATTCGAACATGAAATTATAGGGAACGAATGGTCGAAAGAGGTGGCCGAAAAAGCCATGAGAAACATTCGCCATGCAAAACTTCATCACGATATAACTATCAATGTTGGAGACATCGCTAATTTTACACCTCCTGCAGGAGGTGGAATAGTTATTGTAAACCCTCCTTATGGTGAAAGATTACAAACGCGTGATATTATCGGTCTATACAAAAAGATGGGGGATAGCTTTAAACAAAACTATCCAGGCTATACAGCATGGGTAATTTCTTCTGATATGGAAGCCCTTAAAAGACTTGGCTTACATCCTACAAGAAAAATAGAATTGTGGAATGGCCCATTATTATGTAAATTTGAAAAATTTGAGCTTTATACAGGTAGTAAAAAAGCTAAATATCAAGATAACGATAACTACGAGCGTAGAGATTAGTTTTCTTTACGCTAAGCTTTTTAATATCTTATAATTTGAATATTGGTATTTATTAAGGTGCTGTTTGCGTGAAAACTATTTTAAGAATCATTACACTTCTTATTCTCCTCAACTATATGGGCTCTTGCAGCCTCAAACGGAGTATACCAGAAAATAGACAAATAGTTGCGAAAAATCATATCAAGATAATTGACAATAATAAAATTTCTAAAGTAGAATTAGAAGAATTTATTACTCAGCCCCAAACTCCGAAAGCTTTGGCTTTCTTTTATTATAATCTTTGGATTTATAAAACCTACAAAAACAAACATGACAATGGTTTCAACAGATGGATCATGAAAGTTTTCGGTGATGCACCAGTCATCTGGAACCAAAGCGATACTAAGAAGTCAGAAACAGACATCAAAGCTTATTTACATAATAATGGATATTTTAAGGCTGATGTGTTTTCATATATTGAACATAAACCCAATAAAGCTGTCATTACCTATAATGTAACAACAAGAAAAGCTTATACTATAGGTAAAATAGAATACGACTTCATCGACACAACCCTATCAGAAATTGATATTCAATCTGGAAGCCTATTAAAAGCAGGAGATGACTTCAATACTTACACACTTGATGATGAAAGAACAAGAATCTCAGAAACCCTTAGGAATCAAGGCTATTTTAAGTTTAACCCCGAATATATAAACTACCTGGTTGATACTGCATTGAATAATCATCAAGTTCATATCATAACCAAAATTAACCCTCCACTTTCAAAAGATTCAGATACCATAACTGGTCATTTTACACGTTACAAAATAGATAATGTCTATATCTATACAGACTACGAAACCGATCAGAAACTTAATCAAGCTTACGATACATTAGTAGTGGACTTAGCAACAACCAGAAAAGCAAAAGCCATAGGTACCTACCATTTTCTCTATAAAAACAAACTCAGAGTTAACCCAAATGTCATTGCTCAATCCATTTTTATTGAGCCTGATGAGGATTTTAATAGTCGCGACCTAAAAGAAACCTATCAAAAACTCAATCGCTTTCCTACATTTAAATATATAGATATTAATTACAGAACAACTGAGGATTCTTCAAACGACAAACTAGACACTCACATTAAATTATATCGTAGCAAACTTCAATACTATACTTTAGAGACCGACGGAACCAACTCCAGTGGGGATTTGGGAGTAAGATTAGGGGTTCACTATGGAAATAAAAGTCTTTTTAGAGGAGGAGAACTATTAAGTCTTCGACTCACAACAGCATTTGAGAACAGGAAATATAATGGATATGAAAATACTAGTAAGTTTTTATTCTTCAACACTCTGGAATATGGGGTTTTATTGAGTATTTATAGCCCAAGCTTTATCGTTCCTATCAAACAGAGCCGATTTCCAAAATACTTCAAACCTCAAACTGTTATCCAATTTGGGTATAATTACCAGCTTCGCCCCTCCTACAAACGACATCTAACTAGCTTTCAGTTTGGTTATGAGTGGAGACAAAAGAAATTTGTTTTTCACCGACTCACAGCTCTAGACGTGAGCGTAATTAAAATCTACCCCTCGGATGAATTTCAAGCAGCCCTCGATACCATTAGTAATCTACGCTATAAAGATCAATACCAAGACCACTTTATTGCTGCTTTAAAATATGATTTCATTTATAACTCTCAAGAAATCCGAAAACATAAGAGCTTTAAGTTTTTCAATGCCCGTTTTGAAGCTGCAGGGAATCTATCCTATGGTTTATCGGAATTGTTCAATGCTAAAAAAACAAACGGATATTATACTGTTTTTGGAATTAGGTATGCCCAATATTTAAAATTAGAATTAGACTACCGCCACTATATTGCACTCACCAACCGACAGGGCATTATTTACCGATTCAACACAGGACTTGGATTACCCTATGGAAATAGTTTAGCGTTACCTTTCGAAAAAGGCTTTTATGGTGGAGGAGCTAATGGAATGAGAGCATGGGCATATAGAGATTTAGGACCTGGCATTTACAAAAACCCTTATGGCCCAGGTTATGATAAAATGGGTGATATAAAAATCGAAGCCAACCTAGAATATCGATTTCCATTATACAGCTATTTAAAAGGAGCAGCGTTTATTGATATTGGAAATATATGGCAATTATACAAAAGTGATGCCTTTGAAGGAGGAAAATTCAACCTCGATACTTTCTATAAACAGTTTGCTATGGATGGAGGAATTGGATTTAGATTGGATTTAGATTTTTTCATTATCCGGCTCGATGGAGCGGCTAAATTTATAGATCCAGCAAAAGACAATGGTGATAGATTTGTATTACCCAAGGCTCATATCTCAGATATCTATTGGAGCTTTGGTATTGGTTATCCTTTCTAGGCGAATACAATTGTTAAGCTATAATAACCATAACTCCCTTAAAAACCCTATCACCTAAACTAATTTTAGGAATTCTTTTGAATTTAAGAATTATAGAATGGCATTAAAATTGCTTATTTTCGCAGCGATGAAAATATCATTAAAAATCATATTAGGATTTATTGGTTTTGGAGTGTTTTTTAGTTCCTGTACCATGGAACGTAAATTGGCTTTACAATTTATCGAAGGAGAGGCGAAAACCACTTCAGTAATGCTCGTGCCTCCTGACATCCTCTATATGTTTAACGAAAAAGGTCTGCCCTATGGAAATTATAACAATATAGACTCCGCTAGATTCTTTAGTAGTAAATATATTCAACATATTTCGGATAGCGCTTTTTTAGAACTCTATTATAAAAGCTTCACCAGCCAAGCGAAAGAATATGGATTGAATGTATACTTCCCTGATGCTCTCAATGAGTTTCTTGATTCCCAGAGCACATCTTATATCGTTCAATTTGCTCAAATGGAATTGACTGAAGATACTGCCAAATATCTAATTGAAGAACAAATTAATTTCATGAAAAGAAATAAAGAAATCGAGTATCAATTAATAGCGTTAAGTACTTGGTTTGAGATTTCCATGAAAGATTCCATACAGGGCTATACTTATTTTGATGAGCAATTTATTACAGATGAAGTTTTCGGAGATTATTATCAAGAAGACTGGAGTTTTGATTATAAATACCAGTATACCAAATACGATATAGAATTAGAAGACATATATGATTTTGCTTCTGATATGGGTAAAACTCATGCCTCCTATGTTTACGATTTAATGCTCAACACTTATATTTGGAATCAACTACCACCAGAAAAGAGGAGTCATTTCAATTATTTACATTATAATGTAGATTATCATAGCATTGAAGTAGCTGAAGATGCATTTATTATGTTAGAAGATAAGAACTAGACACTCTTGATACACTCTTCCCTGTTTCTATCCACATTAAAACCCTAGTAATCTTATTATTAAGAATATTTTTCTTCTAACAATGAAATCAATCCAAACACATGAAGACATAAAAAAACCGAACAAATAATGCTCGGTTTCTTTATTTAAAATTTTCTTAGAATCTTACATTCCTACATTAATAGCCTCTACGGATTTGATTTCTGGAAGTGCTTTTTTAACCGCTTCCTCAACACCGTTCTTTAAGGTCATTGTACTGTATGGGCAAGAACCACATGCACCTAATAACTCAACATTTACAATGTTTTCGTCGGTGATTTCAATAAACTTAATATCACCACCATCATTCTGAAGGTAAGGTCTTATTTGCTCTATGATTCCCTGTACTTTACGTTCTAAATCTGCTTTATTGCTAGCCATATTATTCTGTTTTAAAAGAGTGCAAAAATAGTTAAAATTTGATTAGTCTGTAGCACAATTTGCATTTGGATCAATCTGGACAATTGGAGTTGGTGCCATTTCAACATTACGTGCTTCAACTTTAGCTTTTAAAGTGACAGCCATTTTCATAAACTCCGCTGTAACAGGTGAGTTTTCGTCCATTACTACAGGAACTCCTGAATCTCCGCCTACCGCAATTGCTTCTACAATGGGTAATTGACCAATAAGGTCTACATTTAACTCATTAGCTACGATCTGACCTCCTCCTTTACCAAAGATATAATACTTATTGTCTGGCAATTCAGCAGGAGTAAAATAAGCCATATTCTCAACCACTCCTAAAATAGGAACATTAATATTTTGGTTATTAAACATATCTGCAGCTTTACGAACATCTGCCAATGCCACGTTTTGAGGGGTGGTAACAATTACAGCTCCTGTAACAGGTACTGATTGTACCAATGTCAAATGAATATCTCCTGTCCCTGGAGGCAAATCAAGAACCATATAATCTAGTTCACCCCAAACAGCATCGTTAAACAATTGCTGTAAAGCATTACTAGCCATAGATCCTCTCCACATTAGGGCTTTATTTTCCTCAATAAAGAAACCAATAGAAAGCATTTTAACTCCGAATTTTTCAATTGGAAGAATTTTAGTTTTTCCTCCATCCTCAACGGCACCAGGCTTTTCGCCTTTAAGTCCCATCATGATAGGCATCGAGGGCCCATAGATATCGGCATCTAACAAACCCACCTTGGCTCCTGTTTTTGCCAAAGCTAATGCCAAGTTAGTGGCTACAGTAGATTTACCAACTCCACCTTTTCCAGAAGCTACAGCAATAATATTTTTTACTTTCCCCAATGGGCCACGACCTGCTTGTTGCTCCGAAAGCGTTTCGATTTGTAGTAATAAATCGTCCCCTAAATCTGCCTTAATCGTTCTATCGGCAGCATCTTTCATAATATGAGCATTTTTATCATTAGCTTCTGGATAAACCAAAGCAAAACTTACCTTCTTACCATCAACCTGAAGATTCTCTACCATATTTAAATCCACCACATTATTGGCTTTAGGGAAATACAATACTTTCTTCAGTGATTCAAGAATATTCTCTTTTGTAATTGACATAATTGATCATTTTTAAGGCTGCAAAAATAGGTAATTTAAAGTTATTATAAATAAGATTAACGTTATTTAGAAAGTCTTATGAATTATTTAGGGGGAATACTGAGTATCAAAGCTGGGACCAAGTAGTTCTAGTTAAAAATGAAGCAATCTTGACAGGTCCAATGGCTTGAGTTCATTATTAAAACCCTCCCAAACCTCTTCACTTTTTATTATTTCCACCAAAGAAAAAGACTTCTGAAGTGAAAAATCACAAATTCCCATTTCTTTCATTCGCTTAGCTAGATAGATTTGTTCTGTTTGTCCTGGGCTAGGTATCAGAAACATCTTCTTACATTCTAATTGATAATAATCCATTAAACTGGAATAGCCGGAACGAGAAATCACCAAATCGGCATGTTGAATATACTGAGCTAATGTTTTTGTATCAAGATGATGGTGGTAAGTGGTATTGGCACAATTAAAAATTTTGCATGGCTTATCAGGCCTTCCTCCAACAATTACTACATGTTCTCTAATTTGGGGTGACTGCTGACGGATATTTTTCTCCAAGATACTTCTCTGTGGCTCGGGTCCCGAAAGAATACACAAAATATAAGGATCTGATTCTGGTCGCTCAGACTCCTCTTTTATCATCCTGCTTTGTATACCAATAAAACGTGATTTGAGGAGGCTACTATTTGACAAATCTCCAGATAGATAATGATTCTCTTCGTCAGGAATCCATACCTCATCAAACTCGTTTAACCATTTCTCGTTTACTTTTTGAGCTCGCTTACCCACTTTTGCCCAACCTTTAGGAAATTGTAAATTAAGCTGATGACTAATTATCACACTTTTGATTTCTGGATGTCGAAAACCAAAACGGCTATCAGAAATAATCAAGTCTACCTTATGACCATACACAAAATCCTTCACCCATTCAGACTCCTTCTTTTTAGCTTTTAAGATACGTGGCGCCAATGCCGCAAAAGTGATAAAAGAAGCTGATTTTGAATAAGTAATTCCATAGGATGACATATCAAAAAACTCAGCTCTAGATATATGTTCTTGCAAGAAAGATTTGGTGAGCTGATTTACCCCAATCATCAAGTGATGACCTTCTGCCTCCAAATATTGAAGCAAAGGTAAGGAACGAGAAGCGTGTCCTAATCCCCAATCTAAAGGAGAAAATAGTATGTTTAAGGTTTTGGGCATAGCATACAAAGATAATGATTTTAGAATATAATTATCATTAGAATTAAACACCCTGTTTTTCAATGATTTTACAACTTAAAAGAGATGATGTGATTTCTAAACACCTTTAATATAAAACAATCAATAAGTATTTTTTCAACTTAAAGCACAGAATAACAGTGAATATCATCAATTGATTACCTATCTTTGCGGTAGATCAAAACCAAAAACCAATATGAGAAAAAGAACCAAAATCATCACTACCATTTCCGATCTGAATTGTTCCGTGGAATTCCTGAAAGACCTATTCGACAATGGCATGAATGTCATCAGAATCAACACGGCACATGCTAGTTTTGAAGGTAGCCGACAAATAATAAATAATGCAAGAGCCGTTTCTGACAAAATCGCCATCCTAGTCGATACCAAAGGCCCCGAAATAAGAACACTTCCTTTAGATGAGGCCATAAAAGTTGAATACGGCGACATTGTAAAACTAACTGGTGATAGAGAATTGGCCTGTAAAGAGGAATATATTGGAGTAAACTATTCTCATTTTGTGGAAGACATCCCTGAGGGTAGCAAGATACTCATTGATGATGGTGAAATGGAATTAGAAGTTATCAAGAAACACTCCACCTATCTGGATTGCAAAGTTATGAACTCTGGTAAATTCGTTGGGAAAAAGAGTGTCAACATCCCTTCAATCCATATCAAATTACCATCAATTTCAGAAAAAGACAAAGACTTTATACGATTTGCAGTGGAAGAAAATGTAGACTTTATTGCTCATTCTTTTGTAAGAAATAAAGAGGATGTCTTTGCAGTTCAAAATATCCTGGATGAGTTGAATAGTAATATTAGTATTATAGCGAAAATAGAGAACGAACAAGGCGTAAAAAACATTGAGGAAATTTTAGATGTTTGCTATGGTGTCATGGTAGCACGAGGAGATTTAGCCATTGAAATATCTCCTGAAAAACTTCCATTAGTTCAGAAGCAATTGGTTGATATTGCAATAAAAAAGCGCCGCCCAGTAATTGTTGCTACACAAATGCTACATAGTATGATAGAAAATCCACGCCCAACAAGAGCAGAAGTTAGTGACATTGCTAATGCTATTTTTGATGGTACGGATGCCATTATGCTAAGTGGAGAAACTGCCTATGGGAAGTATCCTCTCGAATCAGTACAGATGATGACTCGTATTGCAAAAGAAGTAGAAGGGACCACCCTTACTTATAAATCTCAACTTAAATTGGAGTCGGAATTCAATAAAGATTGTAATTCCATAAATGAGCAAGTAGCTGCTCAACTTACAAAGGTCATTGTAGAGGCATCTGAAAAGTTAGATTTGGAAGCCATTATTGCAGATACGACAAGCGGGAACACCATTCGTTCTTTAGCAGCATATAGAGGAAGACATACCATTTATGCCCAATGTTATAATGCCCAAACTATGCGAAAACTGGCCTTGTCATATGGGGTTCATATCGATTTCATGAAAGTTCCAGAAGATCACACCAACTTTATCCGTTTGGCCCTAGAAAATCTAAAGCATAAGCAAACCTTCAATAAGGATAATTTAATTGCTGTTATCTCTGGGAATTTTGGTCAAGCCATAGGAGCCTCTTATATTGAAATTGCTACTGTTGAGAATTTGATTGGAAGTTAAAATTAACCACAAAGAGAAATAAGATCAGTCATTTTCCGTATATTCGCATTCCCACAATAAGAATAACAGCATGATAAAAACCGATCAAGATCTTATCTATGAAATTGGCGTCAGCCTATTACCTGGAGTTGGAAGCATAAACGGAAAGAAACTCGTCGCCTATTGCAGAGGAGCCGAAGGCGTTTTTAAACAAAAGAAAAGTCATTTAGAAAAAATAGAAGGAATTGGTAGTAAATTAGCCACTCTTATCTCAGAACAATCCATCTTAGCAGATGCCGAGAAAGAATTGGCCTTCATCAAAAAGGAAAACATACAAGCACTATTCTTCAACGATGCCCAATACCCATATCGCTTAAAACAAGCCATGGATAGCCCTCTATTGATCTATTACAAAGGAATAGACGTTTTGAATTATGATAGAATCCTCGCCATAGTAGGAACAAGAAATATCACCGAAAGAGGAAAAGAAACCACGGACGCTTTAGTGGAAGGCTTAAAGGATGCTGGGGTTTTAGTAGTTAGCGGCTTGGCTTATGGAGTTGATACTCGGGCTCACAAAGCTTGTGTCAAGCATAAAATACCCACGGTTGGCGTTGTGGCGCATGGCTTAGATACCATTTATCCTGCTGTGAATAGAGGCTTATCAGATGAAATGCAGATAAAAGGTGGAATCATTAGTGAATTTGTTTCTGGAACCAAACCCGATGCTTTTAACTTTCCTCAGAGAAATAGAGTCATTGCAGGAATGGCAGATGCGACTTTGGTGGTTGAGTCAGCAAAAAAAGGAGGCTCGTTAATTACAGCTGACATTGCCAACTCCTATAGCCGTGATGTCTATGCCATTCCTGGCCGACCAGAAGATCAATTCTCGAGAGGCTGCAATTTCCTCATCAAAACCAATAGGGCTGCTCTTGTTGAAAATGCGGCAGACCTCCTCTATCAATTGTCCTGGGACTTGACCAAAAAACCTAAAAACATACAACACAAACTATTCTTAGATTTAAAACCTGAGGAGCAAAAGATTGTTGATTTATTGAGAGAAAATAAGCAATGTGCTATCGATATATTAATGGGAAAAAGTGGTTTAACGAGTAGCAAACTAGCTTCCACATTACTTAATCTTGAATTTGAGGGCGTAATTAAATGTATGCCGGGGAAAGTTTATCAGTTATTGAGGTAGAAGCTTTACGATATGTTTAGAATAGTTGATTTTATCCTATTCAATCATTATTCCATTAAATCATTCTAGCATTGGTCCTACTTCCAAGCTTTAACAATCAAACCGGTTCCTGTTTGATGTTTTCCTATTAAGTCGAAATAGTTCAATATCAAAGCAAATGGAAACGTAATCAAATAATAGAAAGGTAAGATGATAAAAAATACCTTAGAAACATTCAACATTAAAATAGGATATTTCATACTCAATTTCCAGCTGATTTTTCCAGGAGTGCCGTAATTATAATGAGCTTCGGATTTACTAAATCCTGCTTTCTTTAATTTCTCTTGAATTTCATCAATTCCATAACCATCGCGCACATGCTCATCAATAAATGAATGCTCTCCACCACTATCATGGTCGTGGTCGTGGTCATGAACATCACTACCTCCTTGATCTGAAGGAGTTGAAACCAATAACATTCCGCCTTTTTTCATGCTGGCGTGGAAATTCTTAAATACCTGAACATCATCTTCAATATGTTCCATCACATCCACAGAAAGAATGAAATCGTATTTATCTTTTTCTTCGAACTTGGTTAAATCGGCCACTTTAAAATGAGCATTCTTTTGTCCAACTTTTGTAAAGAAGCCATTACAATCTGCCACCTGCTCGTCCTTCACATCCACTCCTTTTACTTGAGCCTTAGGAAGCATTCGTGACATAAACCAGCTATACTGACCAAATCCCATACCTGCATCAAGAATATTCTCCTCTCCTTTTGCATTTTCTGACCAAGCTCTAAAAGCTTTTTTCACATGCCAAGTTCTGAGTAATAATAAATCGAGAAGACTATAAAATATTTTTCTAAGGGAAGGATGTTGATTAAAAACCTTACCAAGGCTTCTTTTAATGGGATCGTATCTCATTTTTATTTATTCGTTTAGGAGTCTTTCAATATTTTCGTAATAATCTAAGGAATCATCCTCAAAGAATTTAATATGAGGTACTATTCTCAATTGTGTTTTAATTTTTTTGCCAAAAGCAAAACGAATATCTCTATTATTATCGTTTAGTTCTTGAATAACAGCTGCAGTATCTTCTACTGCTAAAAGACTCACATATATTCTTGCAATACTTAAATCACTACTGATTTTGGCTTTGGTCACAGTAACCATTCCCCCTCCACCAAAGTGAGACAACTCTTTCTGAAAAAGCAATCCCATTTCTTTCTGTATTAATCTGGCTATTTTTTCTTGACGTTTTGTTTCCATGCTGCAAAAGTAATTAATTTCAATATAAAGCCCTTGAAAAGCTTTAATGAATAATATTTAATAAAATGGTAATTTTTCAAGCTCTAAGGACACAATTCGGTACTAATTTATTTCCTTAATCATTTGTTGAATCATATCTTGAGGATCTGCCGCCCCAAAAATCCCAGAACCAGATACGAAAACATCCACACCAGCATCTGAAACCTCTTTAATATTATCGAGTTTCACGCCGCCGTCAATTTCTATTTCCACATGTTCCGCACCGTGCTCTTTCAACATGGCTTTCAGCTTTCTGATTTTATCCAAACTCTGAGGAATAAAACTCTGCCCACCAAATCCAGGATTTACCGACATAATCAACACCATATCAATATCTCCTAAAACATTCTCAATAGTTGACAAAGAAGTGTGAGGGTTTAAAGAAACTCCAGCCTTTGCACCACCCGCTTTAATTTGCTGAATCACACGATGAAGATGAGGGGCTGCTTCTACATGAACAGTTACATAATCAGAACCCGCTTTAATAAAATCATCCACATACAAACCTGGGTTTTCAATCATTAAATGTACATCTAAAGGAATAGAAGCCACCTTTTTGATTGCTTTTACCACAGGAGGACCAATGGTGATATTAGGTACAAAGTGCCCATCCATCACATCAACATGAAGCAAATGCGCTCCACCTTTTTCCAGCATTTTAATGTCTCTTTCTAGATTCACAAAGTCAGCAGAAAGCAATGATGGAGATATTTTTTTAGTCTTCATTTCTATTCGTTTTCAAGGGTTTAAATCAGTTGAAATGGCATACAATTCTTGGCGGCAAAACTACACTAATTCTTTAATACTAGCAATTTTATGAATTACAAATTGATTTCTAAAATCCAAGGTGCTTTTCTATCTTTGCTGCAAATATATTTTAGCATGAAAATAGCACTGGCACAACTCAACTATCATATTGGAAACTTTGCTTCCAATGAACAAAAAATCTTATTGAATATTGAAAAAGCTCAAAGTCAAGGAGCTGATTTAATAGTTTTTTCTGAACTGGCCATTTCGGGTTACCCTCCTCGAGATTTTTTAGAATTCAACGATTTTATTGATAAATGCTGGGCCAGTACCGAAAAAATTGCGGAATCATGTAAAAACATTGCTGTCATCATGGGTTTGCCCACTCGTAATCATGCCGATAAGGGAAAGCCATTATTTAACTCTGCTGCCTTTATTAAGGATGGGAAGATTAAGGATGTCAAGCACAAAAGCTTATTACCCAATTACGATATCTTTGATGAATACCGCTATTTTGAGCCCAATTCAGAATTCTCATGTATCGATTTCAAAGGTGAGAAAATAGCCTTAACTATCTGCGAGGATTTATGGAATATTGGAGATGTTCCACTATATACCATTAACCCTATGGATGAGTTAGTGAAAGAAAATCCAGATGTGATGATCAATATAGCAGCCAGCCCTTTTCATTTCGATCAGCGTGAAGTGCGAAAAGATATACTAAAGAGGAATGTGGAAAAATATAATATTCCACTATTGTATGTGAATCATGTGGGCGCGCAAACCGAATTACTTTTTGATGGTGGTAGTTTGGTGATGAATGAGAAAGCTGAGATAGTGGGTGAAATGAGTTATTTTGAAGAAGATTTTCAGTTTTTCGATACTCAAAACCTCTCGTCAACTCCTGTGGAAACTTGTCAAACTAGCAAAATAGAATTGATACACGATGCTTTGGTAATGGGCATTAGAAATTATTTTGAGAAATTGGGTTTCAAAAAGGCCCTCCTCGGATTAAGTGGAGGAATAGACTCAGCCGTAACTTTGGTATTAGCAGTAAAAGCCTTGGGAGTCGAAAATGTAACTTCCATATTATTACCTTCTCAATATTCTAGCGACCATTCGGTGAAAGACGCAGAAGACTTAGCTAAAAACTTAGGCTCTCCTTACGATATCATCCCCATTAAAAACATTTATAATGCTTTTGAGAAAGAGTTGGAAGAACAGTTTAAAGGCTTGCCTTTTGGTATTGCAGAAGAGAATATTCAAGCACGTTCTAGAGGAGTCCTCCTAATGGCATTAAGCAATAAATTTGGAAGTATTCTGCTCAATACAAGCAACAAAAGCGAAGCAGCGGTAGGTTACGGAACATTATATGGTGATATGAATGGCGGTCTTTCTGTTCTTGGGGATGTCTACAAGATTGACGTGTTTGAGCTGGCTCGGTTCATGAATAAAGATGAAGAAGTAATTCCTTGGAACACGATTACTAAACCACCATCTGCAGAATTACGTCCTGACCAAAAGGATTCTGATTCTTTACCAGATTACGAAATTTTAGATGAGATTCTCTTTCAATATATTGAGAAACGCAAAGGTCCACAAGAACTTATAGGCATGGGTTTTGAAGAAGCTCTAGTTCATCGCATTTTACGACTCGTTAACCTAAATGAGTACAAGCGTTATCAAACCTCCCCAGTTTTACGTGTGAGCTCTAAAGCATTTGGAATGGGAAGAAGGATTCCAATTGTTGCTAAATATTTGAGTTAAAAAAGCAAAGAAGTTTCATTATTATTATTATTATTATTTGTACATTTACGTTATATATCAAACGTAAAAATAAAATCATGAAACGCATCTTCATTTTTGTTTTATTTATTGTAAGTCTTAGCCTTTTCTAACAAACTGAGATATGGGGTGTAAAACATTTCGCAGGTTCTGATAATGGTGGCATATTATTTAGTATTGATAGTGCCAGTCAAGAAATCGAAATCCAGCACCGATTTATGCGATATGTTCTTCCATATAGAGGTAATCCAATGACTCAAATTGGGAATACTAATGACTATATTGGTTGCACAGGAGAACGGGTGTTCAAGTATAATATTGAAACAGGTGATTATCAGACAGTAAGTCCACCTGGGGCTTTGCTTGGGAGTTTTTTTTATGACCAACAGGGCTATTGTTATTATAGAGCAAATAATGAAGGGGATACACGCTCGTATAAAATGAATGTATCTACCCTTGAATATGAAAAAATAGATTTGAATATATTCTTTCGTAATCCTATCATTAACCCAATAAATGATAATGAGCTTTTAACTTGGCGGGTAAATGGAGCAACAGAGCAACTTACCGCTGTGTATTTAAACTCCTATGAAACAAGTGTGCTTGCTGAACAAGAAAAGCCGATTCGTTCAAGGGTTGGAAGAATTATAGCAGATAATCATAAATTATACTCTATGGCAACTCTCGTTATAGATGGAAAGATGAGCTTTTTTATTGATTCCTATGATTTGGATACAGATAGTTATAATGAAGAATTTATCTATACTAATGATTCCTTAGAATATCATTCTGGAATAAACTGGTTAAAAGGATTCGTAATGGATTCAGGTGGGAAATTATATGGTGCAGGAAAACTAGTGCCAAAGGATAACCGATTTTATATGTTTTCTTATGACCCATCAAATTCTATTTTCGAAATTTTAGCTCCTATTCCAGAAGAGGTTGGAAATAGTTTAATTGGGAATTTAGTAATTGATGATGAACAAAAAATATTTGGGAATAGCGTTGATGGTGGGGCCCATGACTTTGGCGGGGTTTTTTCTTATAACACATTAACAAATGAAATAGATTTGGTATATTCTTATTTACCTGAAAGCAATTTTGAAACCAAAAGCGCATTAAGTTTAGCTCCAGATGGAGCCATATTGGGAATGTTTAGTACTATAGATACTAATATTCACCGTCATATATATAAAATCGATAATGAAAGTTTTACATATCAAAACCTGAAAACAATAAGTATGAACCCCAATGTTTATGGGGGCTTTTATCCAACCGATTTTACACAGTTAGAGAATGGCGGAATCATTGGGATTACAAGTAAAGGTGGTAATACCTACGAGCCATATTATGGTGGCGGTACATTATATCAGTTTAATCCAGAAACTAAAGCGTATCAAAAGCTAATGAATATAGTGGACGAATTTCCCGATGCAACAAAGGCAAGTCAGGTGTTTACTACTTCTGAAAATAAAGTTTTGGGATTTTATTATGGTGTTTCTGAAAAAAGCTTCTTGTACAATCCAGAAACCAAACAGTTAGAATATGTTTCTGAAGAAGGATTCAGCCCTTATCATTATAAAAACAAATGGCTTAGAGAATCAGGTTCTAGTTTAATTAGAGCAAATAATTCTACGCAAAAGATGGAACGGTACCATATTTCAAGTCACGAAATTGAGGAATTAGTTCCATTTGGAAATTTAGAAATTGACCAAATGCTTCTAATGGATGAGAACAACCTACTCTGTCAAGCAAGAGCTACAGATAGTGCTGTATTGATGAATTTTAATATACCGTCACAAGAAATGAGTATTGTTGCCAATTTGAAAGATTATAAAGGTGATTATTCAGGTTATGATTATAGTTCAATTAATTTCAATTTTGTTAAAACAGCAGAGCATTTGTTAGTCGGAGAATTCATTGAGAAGTTGTACTATTCGAAGTGGGATATTGCTTATAGAAAAACGGTGAGTTTTGATTTATCTACACTTGAAATGAGAACCTTAAACTCTGGTAATTCTAAAGCAAACGGAACAAAATATTCATTCATAGCTGATTATAATAACAATGGAGATGCCTTTGCTGTGAATGTTTGCCGACATTATGGAGATGATGCTGGCTTTTTAAGACAAGTAGATGTAACTATGGATAGCATCTACAATATTGATGAATTTGAAATGCCCAGTTGGATTTATGAACTAGATGCTGAAGAGGAAGAATCTGGGTTTAGGATTTTGAAGAAGCTGAAATCCACTAAAAAGCCTGACTTTATCAATGAAATGGAGGAGGCTAAGATTATAGCATTTTACGCTAATCAAGCAATAGTCATCAATAGTGAAGAATACATCAAACAAGCTGAATTTAGTATTTTCGATATGATGGGTAGACGAGTATCCTCATTTAGTAGAGCAAATTTCACGCAAACAGAACAGCCTCTTAACATAGAAGCAGGAACTTATGTTCTGCAAATAAAATTGGATAGCAGATTACTAGCCGAGAAATTTGTAATTCCCTTATAAAATCAAGATTACATTTTTTAATTTGGCTATAAACAATGTATTTAGAAGACTTATAGCCATATTTAGAATTCTATTTGGCTACAACTATAATTTTTTATATATTTATAGCCAAATAAAGTCTCATGGGTGAAATTGTAGGAAGAGAAAAAGAACTTAGCTTACTCGATAAGCTTTATCATTCACATAAGTCAGAATTTATTGCTGTTTATGGAAGAAGAAGAGTTGGCAAAACCTATCTAATAAGATCTGCTTTTGAGAATAAGTTTACCTTTCAAATAACAGGTTTAGCTAATACTTCAAGCAAACTTCAATTAGCAAACTTCAACCTAACCATAAATACACATCAAAAAAACAATGAAACCATCAATTTAGCAGAAGACTGGATAACAGCCTTCGCACAACTAATCGATTTTTTGGAAACCAAAATTGGGAAAAAAGTCATATTCATTGATGAATTACCATGGTTTGATACCAGAAATTCAAAATTTATTCAAGGATTAGAGCATTTCTGGAATAGTTGGGCTTCTGCACGCAATGATGTTATTTTAATTGTTTGCGGATCTGCAACCTCATGGATGGTAAATAAACTTATCAATAACAAAGGAGGTCTTCACAATAGAATTACAAAAACTATTAAATTAAATCCATTCAATTTATTCGAATGTGAGAAGTATTTAAAAAATAGAACTATAGAATTAGATAGGTATCAAATCATTCAATTGTATATGTCAATAGGAGGGATACCATTTTATTGGGATGAAATCCAAGCTGGGAAAAGTGCCTTTCAAAATATAGAAGAAGTGTGTTTTTCAGAAACAGGCCTACTAAGGAATGAATTCAATAACTTATTTCGTTCATTATTTAAAAAATCTGAAAACCATGTCAAAATCATTTCGGTGATGGCTAAAAAAGCCATGGGCTTAACCCGAGATGAAATTGTAAAACTATCTGATTTACCTAATGCAGGAAGTACAACTCGTGTATTAGATGAACTAGAACAGAGCGGGTTTATTAGAAAATACCAACCTTTTGGGAAGAAGTTTAGAAATAGCTTATATCAGCTGGTTGACTTTTATTCAATGTTTTATTTGAGATTCATTAAAGACTCGAATGCAATAGATAAAAACAATTGGATAAACACAATTGACTCTCCTAAATATCGGGCTTGGAGTGGCTATACTTATGAGCAAATTTGCCTTCAACACATTCCTCAGATTAAACAAAAACTAGGAATTAGTGGTGTGTACTCTGAAGTTTCATCATGGAGAAGTATGAGTTCTGATAATGGTGCTCAAATTGATTTAGTCATAGACAGAAGGGATCAGGTGATTAATTTATGTGAAGTAAAATTCTCTATAAACCCCTATACCATTACAAAAAAATATGCCAGCGAACTAAGAAACAAAATCGGTCTTTTTAAAACTGAAACCTCTACTAGAAAATCTGTATTCTTATGCATGCTCACCACCTATGGAATCCTAGAAAACCAACATTCATTAGGTTTAGTTCAAAATGATATTAAGATGGATGCCCTATTCCTACCCGAAACTTAAAAAAGGAGGAGGCTATCCACTAAAACTCAGAAGTAAAATGAAAGTTAATGTCTTTATATTTACTCATCGCTAGGTCAAGAGAATAACGAGATTCAGCCAGAAATACGAGTCTTCCTTCCTTATCTACTGCTAAGCTAGAACCTTTTCTCTTCACAAAATCATCTAAGGCAGCTTTATTATCGCTGGTTATCCAAGCCGTTTTATATAAAGTGATATGCTCATATCTACATTTTGCACCGTACTCATGCAATAATCTATACTGGATGACTTCAAACTGCAAAGCTCCAACGGTTCCAATAATTTTTCTGGTAGAAGTTTTTCCAACAAAAAGCTGGGCCACTCCTTCATCCATCAACTGGTCTATACCTTTGGCCAATTGTTTAGACTTCATAGGATCATCGTTCTCAATATACTTAAAGAGCTCGGGTGAGAAACTAGGAATTCCTTTGAAATTCAGAACTTCTCCTTCAGTGAGACTATCACCAATTTTAAAGCTTCCTGTATCATGTAAACCAACGATATCACCAGGGTACACCTCATCAATTACCGATTTTTTTTCGGCCATAAAGGCTGTTGGACTCGAAAATCTCACTTTTTTATCAAGGCGAACATGCTTATAGAAAACATTACGACGGAATACTCCAGAAGTCACACGAACAAAAGCAATTCTATCGCGATGATTGGGGTCGAGATTAGCATGGATCTTAAACACAAATCCTGTAAACTTATCCTCCTCTGGTTTTACTACCCTTTCTTCAGTTTCATATGGAAGTGGATTGGGAGCAATATCGACAAAACAGTTTAACAGTTCCATTACACCAAAATTATTTAATGCACTACCAAAAAATACGGGTGAAATATCTCCATCTAAATAGGTTTCTCTTTGGAATTTGGGATAAACCCCAGTTACCATTTCCATATCTTCCCTTAAAGTATCTGCTTCAAAGCTACCTACTATTTCATCCAGCTTCGAATCTTCTAAACCATCCACTTCAACATACTCCTCCACATATTGCTTGCTGGGAGTAAAAAGGTTTAATTTATCTTCAAAGATACTATAAACACCCTTAAAATCAGGACCCATATTAATAGGCCAACTCAGAGGAGTCACATTGATATGTAGTTTTTGCTCAATCTCGTCCAATAACTCAAATGCATCTTTACCATGTCTATCGAGCTTATTGATAAATACAATAATAGGGATCTTTCTCATCCGACAAACCTCCACCAACTTTTCAGTTTGAGGCTCTACCCCTTTCGCCACATCTACAACAACTATAACACTATCGGCAGCAGTTAAGGTTCTATAGGTATCTTCTTGGAAATCTTTATGACCAGGAGTATCAAGAATATTAATTTTGAAGCCTTTATAATCAAATCCCATAACTGAAGTAGCCACAGAAATACCTCTTTGCTTTTCAATCTCCATGAAATCGGAAGTCGCTGTCTTTTTAATCTTATTAGATTTTACAGCACCTGCTACCTGAATAGCCCCACCATAAAGTAGCAACTTCTCAGTAAGCGTTGTTTTTCCAGCATCGGGATGCGAGATAATGGCAAATGTCCTTCTTCTTCCTATTTCTTGTATTAAGCCCATCGAATATTTTTTAGTGGGCGCAAAGATAGGTTTTTGGAATGGAAGTGCGAAGCTTGAAGCTCGAAGATTTTAAATGTCCATAAAGAAATTAGACATCTTACCATTTATCAATGCTTGCAAGACTTGCATATAGGTATTTTATTTCACTTCAAAAGAGAACATTTCTTTATCGTTGAGAAATCCTGTAAGTCGATCACCAATTTTTACTGGCCCTACTCCTTCTGGTGTTCCGGTAAAGATTAAATCACCAATTTTCAAACTCACAAACTGAGAAACATAAGCAATGATTTTATCGATAGTGAAAATCATATCCGCGGATGATCCTGATTGGACAGTCTCCTCATTTTTTTTCAAGCTTAGAGATAGTTTATTTAAATCTCCTAATTCTGATTTGGGAATAAAATCTCCAATAGGAGCTGAACTGTCAAATGCTTTGGCAATTTCCCAAGGCAATCCCTTTTTCTTTTGTTCATTCTGCAGATCACGAGCAGTAAAATCAATTCCTAATCCAATTTCATCATAATGTTTATGGGCAAATTCCTCTTGTATATACTTTCCTATTTTACTAATTCGAACCACAATCTCCACTTCATGATGTAAATCTTGAGTAAATTCTGGATAGAAAAAAGGGAGGTTCTTTCTTAAAACGGCCGTATCTGGCTTCATAAAGAAAACTGGTTTAGACGGAATAGGATTATTTAATTCTTTAGCGTGGTTGATATAATTTCTACCGATACAAATGACTTTCATGGAGCTTATATTTATGAAAAAAGCCACTTCCTTAACAAAGGAAATGGCTTTTAGATTTTTATCTTTAATTAAATAGTAGTGATGTCAATTTCCTTCTCTGCAAAAAGCTCATCTACTTTTTTGATGTATTTATCAGTTAATTCTTGAATATCTGATTCTAAATTAGAAACCATATCCTCAGAATATCCTTCATCCTTTAGACCTTTAGCCATATCATTAGCAGACCTCCTGATATTTCTAATTCCCACTTTAGTATCTTCACCTTCCCCTTTTGCTTTTTTCACTAAATCTCTTCTTCTCTCTGTAGTCAATGGTGGAACAGCAATACGAATAATTTCGCCATCATTTTGAGGATTAAAACCTAAGTTAGAATTAAGGATAGCTTTTTCAATAGTATGCAAAGTACTTTTGTCCCATGGCTGTACAACTATTTGTCTGGGGTCAGGAGTATTAATATTCGCCATTTGCTCTATGGGAGTTAAGGTTCCATAAAACTCGGCCTTCACACCCAATAACATAGATGGATTTGCTTTTCCTGTCCTAATTTTTAAAAACTCTTTATCCAAGTGTTCAAGTGAAGATTCCATACCTTCTTTAGCATCTTCCAAGATCATTTTTGCTTCCTCTAACATAGTTGTGATGTTTATATTTTCAGACAAAAATAAAATATATTTTTGAAACCACATATAGAATTCAATGATATATCAGAAAACAAAGCATTATTTGTACTTTTGCTCTTCATAAAAACCTGTTTCATATGTTTACTATTCTCAACAAACAAAACAATATTGCTGAACAAAGCACCAGCATCTTCCTCATTAAAAAATCTGAACTCAACGATCAGCTTCCTATTTCTTCGGAAGAATTGGAGCATCTGACCATGCAGTTCACTGAAAATGAGAAGAAGAAATTTTCTTTCGACAGACTTTCACATCAGATTTATATTGAATTGGTGGAAGAAAAAGAAAACCCCAACCACACTCTAGAAGCACTTAGAAAGATGGGGGATAGTTTGATTAATTGCCTTCAAAATAGAAAATCACAAGAGGTTTATATTATAGCAAAAAGTTTAAATAAAGCCCAAATTTCTGCATTTGCAGAAGGTATGGTCTTAAGTAACTATAGTTTTGTGGCTTATAAAACCCAAAAAGAGAAAGTGATTCGATATCTTGAAACTATTCATCTGATTAATGCTGAAATAAATCAAGAGGATGTCAATGAATTAAATGTGGTACTTGAAGCTACTCTTATGGCTCGTACTTTGGTTAATCAGCCAGTAAATTATTTAAATGCAGAAGGTTTAGCCAATGAAATTAAAGCTATGGCCGAAGATGCTGGCGCCAAAATCGACATTCTAAATAAGAATAAGATTGAAGCTTTAAAAATGGGTGGCCTTTTAGCCGTTAACAAAGGCAGTATAGACCCACCAACATTTACCATCTTCGAGTACAAACCTGAAAATGCAATTAATGAGCAACCCGTTGTTTTTGTAGGAAAAGGTGTGGTTTATGATACTGGAGGCTTAAATATTAAAACTGGCGAATTCATGAATACCATGAAATGTGACATGGGTGGTGCCGCTGCTGCAGCAGGTGTTGCTTTCGCCATCGCTAAAGCCAAGCTTCCTCTTTATATTATGGCTTTAATCCCTGCCACCGATAACCGTCCTGGCGGAAATGCTTATGCCAGTGGTGATGTCATTACTATGTTCGATGGACAAACTGTGGAAGTTATTAATACAGATGCAGAAGGCAGAATGATTTTAGCTGATGCCTTGTCTTATGCCAAGAAATTCAATCCATCATTGGTAATAGATTTAGCTACATTAACTGGTGCAGCTGCTCGTGCCATTGGAAACCTTGGCGTTGTAGCCATGGGTTCTAAATATGGTGAGCACATGACTAACTTAAAAGAAAGTGGAGAAAAAACGGGGGAGCGCATTGTAGAATTTCCATTCTGGGATGAATATGCTGAGCAGTTAAAATCTGAGATTGCAGACATGGTTCATTTAGGTGGAGCAGAAGGTGGAGCCATCACAGCAGGTAAATTCCTAGAAAAATTTACCGACTACCCTTATATTCATTTAGATATTGCTGGGCCGGCTTTCAATACCAAGAAATTTAACTATCGTGGAGTTGGTGGCAGTGGAGTTGGTGTAAGATTGCTTTTTGATTTTGCTAAGGGATTGGCGAAGAAATAAGGAAATACCATAATACCATTTCTTTGTGGCTTTACTCAGACATGGTGTGATCAATAATAGGTTGGTCGCGCCATTTTTCTTCTCGTAACACTTTCTGACTCAATTCCTCAAATTCCTCCAAGGAACTACATCTAGTTATTTTATAGTGAATCTCATTAAAATTCTCAAATTGTCGTGAAAAGTATCCCCAATATTCTTTCATTTTATTGAGTTGATTCTTAGGTCTCCGCCTATATTTTATAACCTCATCTTGTAGCTTTTGGTGGAATGCACCAAACAATTCTTGCTTGTCGAATTTTGAAATTTCTCCATGCTTAATTTGATGTGGAAGAAACAAATCATAAATAACACCTCTCCCTATCATCCACTTTTCTTGTTTTGGAAATTGTGCCTGCAAATCATTCATGTTTTGTACCGTAAATATGTCGCCACTATAAACTAGAGGATTACTTGAGTTTTTCAAACACCATTCAAAAGCATCCAAATCTGGATCTATACTGTACATATCAACTCCTAATCGCGGATGTACAATCAATTCTTTTAATGGAAACTTATTTAATAAGGGCATGAGGACTTCCAATTCTTCCTTTTTATAATAACCCAAGCGAATTTTTACTGAAATTTCGTTTTGAACCTCCTCAAACAACTTCTCCAAAAGCATTTCAACTACCTCAGGATAAGCAATCATACCTGAACCACGCATCTTATGAGCAATGCTTTTAATGGGGCATCCCATATTAATATTCAGCGTTTTATACCCATAATGGTATAAGTGATTCGCGAGCGGAATAAACTCCGGTGCATATTTCCCAATTATTTGTGGGTCAACCGGCATTTTATCATTATTTTCGTGCAGTAGATCCTTAATACGAGAAGCCTTAATGGAATCGCCTTTACCGGCAGGAATAAATGGCGCTATACTATGATCGAAGCTGTCGAAATACTTACTATAAGCATTTCTAAAATAAGCCTCAGTATAACCTTGCAAAGGTGCCAAATATAAAATCATAGCTTCACAAATTAAGTTTGTATTTACAGCTACAAATTTATAATAATATTGAATGAATATTTCGTTTTACCTTAAATGAATCACTTCAAAAAAAATATCAACTTTTTTATTTATCTGATGCTTCTATCATTGGCTATATCAAATGCTTTTGGCCAATCTTGCGAGGTGGAACTATCAAAAAAAGAACTAAAAAGCTATCAGAAAGCTTGGGAATATCATGAAGCCAAAAATTATAATGAGGCTAGAAAAATCATGTTTCAACTCAGCAAAGAAGTCCCTGATTATGCCAAAGCTCAAATGTCGCTTGGGATTTTCTATATCGAGAATTCAAGTCCCAATATAAATACAGCTAAAAAATATCTAGAAAAATCTGTAAACCTTTGCATGGACAGCGTCATTTACTCACATTTCTATTTAGGTAAGATATATTATGGTGCTAAAGATTTTAAAAAATCTGTTGAGCGATTTCAATTCTTTTTAAAAGATGTGGATTTAATTAAAACCGATGACGATTATTTTGAAGCCAAGAATTATTTAGAATATGCAAAAGCCACTCAAGAACTGTTAGAGCATCCAGTGCCCTTCGAGCCTAAAAAAGTTGAAGGGATTTCTACCAAAGAAGATGAGTACCTTCCTATTATTTCTCCAGATAATGAGTTTGCACTTTTTACCCGCCGTCAGAAACACTATATCAGCCGAGGCTTAACCGAGCAATTGGTGGATAAGGAAGTTTTCACTTTCAGCTTAAGAAACGAAAACGGAAAATTTGAGCAAGGATGGGAAATGGAATATCCTTTCAATAAAGTAGAAAATGAAGGTGCTGCTACCCTTACCATTGATAATAATAGCCTTTATTATACAGTATGTATTCGCGATCCAAAAACCAATTATTTAAATTGCGATTTATACCATAGCTTTTTCGATAAAGGATATTGGAGCAATATTGAAAGCCTAGGCGAACATATTAATAATCCTGATTCATGGGAATCACAACCCAGTGTAACTTCTGATGGAATGACTATATTTTTTGCAAGCAATAGAGAAGGAGGATTGGGAGGTTATGATATCTATCAAATTAGAAAAGATGAAGAAGGAGAATGGAGTCATCCAGAAAATGTAGGTGCACCCGTTAATACTTCTGGGAATGAAAAATCACCATTTATTCACACCGATAGTCAGACACTTTACTATTCCACCGATGGCCAAAAAGGACTTGGAGGCTATGATATTTATTTCAGTAGACAAGATGAAAATGGAGTTTGGCAAGAACCCAAAAACATAGGTTACCCTATCAATTCTTTTGATGATGATTTAGGTTTCTTTGCAAGTACCGATGGCCGTCATGGCTATTATGCCTCTAATAGATTAGATGCTAATTATAAATGGAATTTATATTCATTTCCCCTCTATGAAGAAGCTCGTCCACAAAAAGTGCTTTTAGTTAAAGGTGAAATTGAAGTAGAAAACAATTCCGAACCTATCAGGGCGCGAGTTCAACTTAAGAACATGCAAACTAAAGCCATTACAGAAATACCTGTAAATGCTAACACAGGTAAATATGTGGCTGCCATTCTTTTTAAAGAAGACCAAGTTCTTACGGTAAAACAAGAAGGCTATGTCTATTCTTCAAGATATTTAAGTGTTGAAGATACCACCCTCAATCAGCCTAAAACAGTAGATTTAAAAGTGAAAGAAATAAAAGTTGGCGAAGCTTATAATATTGATGATATTCACTTTGTCACCAATTCCTCTGAACTCAACAAAGATGCCAAACGTATTATTGATGAGTTTTTAGAATTCTTAATTGATAATGATAATATTATAGTAGAGATTCAAGGACATACTGATAATGTGGGACAAGAGGAGACCAATTTAGTATTATCAGACAAAAGAGCTAAAGCAGTTTACCAATACCTAGTGGAACAAGGCATACCTAGTTCAAGATTATCGGCCAATGGATATGGAGAATCGAAGCCTATTGCGAGCAATGAAACTTATAGTGGAAGAGCAAAAAACAGAAGAACTGTATTCGTTATAAAAAAACAATAGCCAAAAAAAATCAAAATCCATCAAAAAGTTTTCCCTACTTTAGCATCAAATTTATTAATTATGACCCCAAGTTACTATTCAAAGTTTAAAGCATTTGTAGAAGAAAAGAAGTTAGAACCCATTGTTGATGTGGCCCTTTTTATCCTTATTACTTTGGTAATTCATTATACATACCGATACTGGGTAACCCAGCAATACTACCCTTTTACTGAAACTTTGGCTGCTATGCACGACCATCTTTCTGAAAGAGTATTTGTGGAGAGTTCTTGGTTTATTCAACATGTTTTGGGGATGGAAATCACAACTGTGGACAGAACCATGTATTGGGCCAACGAAGGATATATTGCCATTAATCATGGATGCTCAGGCTTAAAACAAATGATACAATTCGCCTTACTGATGATGATTTTCCCTGGCCCTTGGAAACATAAACTATGGTATATTCCTCTAGGTATTTTTATCGTTCACCTGACCAATTTATTCCGAATTATTGGACTTGCAGTAGTTCTAGTTGCTGTTCCCGATTATTGGAAATTCAGCCACGATTACTTATTCCGCCCATTCTTCTATGTGATTATCTTTAGCCTTTGGGTTTATTGGGTGGAGAAAATTAGGAATAAATAATATCATTTCAATTCTTCAATTAAAACTTCTAATCATTAGCCTCAAAAAGACTATCCAATTCTAGTAGATTGGTGATGAGTTCTAAACTTGAACTATCAAAAAGCGTGTTCATTATACTTATTTTTCCAAATCTCTAACTTTTAAAGCGTTTTGGAAAGGTTTCAATATACATCATTGAATTAGTCATCAGTAATACAGCCTTTTAGCAGTTGTAAAATACAGGTAAAGGCGATATAAAGAATCGAAAAATTAAACCTACTTTAGCGCTCTTATTAATTGGACAATATAATCTGCATAACATAATGGATTTCAATACGGTAATACAAATCCTACAGCACATTACTTATTGACCTAGTCATTAAAATATATAGAATGATCGATCATATTTCGCATATGGTGCTCGATAGAGTGCAGAATTATAAAGGTAGAGCAGTACTAAAAAGTTTTTCGGAGGAATCTAATCAACTTGAAAGTATTAGTGCAGACGAGTTAATAAAAACGACAAAACAAGTTTCACGAGCTCTGGTATCTTTAGGATATGGACAGAATTCTAAAGTTGGAATATTTGGGAATAATAAACCTGAATGGACATTGGCTGATATTGGTATTCTAAACATTAGGGCTATCGTGGTTCCTTTCTATGCCACCAGCAATAAAGAACAACTGAAATATATAGTTGATGAGACCCAAATGGAATTGATGTTTGTGGATGATGAAGGCCAATTAGAGAAAGCCATTTCACTGCTCGATAAAACAGCTCTAAAAACGATTATTAGCTTTTCAGAAATCAAGAAGAAGCATCAGTCCGTAATGACTTGGACTGACTTTTGCCAACTTGGAACCCAAAATGATGAATCAAAAGTTGATAATTTATTAAAAGCAGCCTCCTCAGAGGATATTGCTTCTATTATTTATACTTCTGGAACTACAGGAGAACCTAAAGGTGTCATGTTAAGCCATTTGAATTTCATGACTAGCTTTAAAATAAATCATGAAAGATTAGATATTTCTGAATCTGACTCCTCTTTAGCTTTCCTCCCACTGAGTCATATTTTTGAACGCGCCTGGACATTCTTTCTTATATACTGCGGTGCATCAAACACCTTCTTATCTAACCCTAGGAAAGTAATAGAAGCATTACCAATAGTTAACCCAACTGTTATGTGTGTGGTTCCCCGATTTTTTGAGAAAACCTATGATGGAATCTATGAAGAATACCTTCGTTGGAGTCCAACCAAACAAAAAATTTTCGATTGGTCTATAGCAATAGGTCATAAAACCATTGGTCCGAAAAAAGCAGCATTCCCTCTTTCATTACAACATAAAATTGCCAAGAAATTAGTACTGAACAAGCTCAATAGTATTTTCGGAAGCCAACTTAGAATGACTCCTTGTGCTGGTGCAGCTATTCGGCCAGAACTGCTTAATTTTTTCCATGCAATTGGTCTTTTTGTGAATTATGGATATGGTGCTACAGAAACTACAGCAACCGTAGCTTGTATGCGTTCTGATAAATATGACCTTAACACTTGCGGTTCTGTAATGCCAGAAACAAAAGTAGAAATTAGCGAAAACGATGAAATCATCATCACGGGAGATACCATTTTCAAAGGATACTACAGAAAACCCGAGGAGACTGCCAAAGTTCTACAAGGCAAAACTTTCAAATCTGGCGACCAAGGTTATATAAATGAAGATAACTATTTTATTATGACCGATCGTATTAAAGACATGATGAAAACTTCTGGAGGAAAATATATTTCTCCCCAGAAATTGGAACTTTTAATTGGCACCAATAAATTCGTTGAACAAATTGTGGTGATAGGTGACAATAGAAAATTTGTTTCTGCCTTAATTATTCCTGCCTACGAAACCTTAAAGTCTAAAGAAAAAGAATTGGATATTGTTGGAAAAAATGGAAAAGAAATTGCTGAAAGTCCAAGAGTATATGAATTCTATAAAGAGCTGATTAATCAGGAACAAAAGGGTTTGGATGGCTATGAGCAAATTAAAAATTTCATCATCATGCCAGAAGCTTTTAGCATTGAAAATAATGCTTTAACTAATACTTTGAAAATAAAAAGGAAACAAGTTACTCAGCAATATCATAAATTGATTGATAGCATGTATCAATAAACTTAGAAAGCTAAAAAGTCTTCTTCTTTGTATATCACATTTATTTATCGTTTTTTCCAATTCCCACTAAAAACTCATGGTTATATAGGAACTACAATTAAGTATATCACTATTTCTTATTCATTAACATCTAGTAACTGAGGCAAACAATCTATATTTGACCATCATTTCTAGATGAATACAAAATTATTATTACAAAACTAAAAACGAATATGAAATTTTCACAACTAGCCTTAGCTATTTTAATCTTTTTATCAGCTTTTCAAGTTCAAGCTCAAAAAGAAACAGCCGATCTACCCAAATTAGTCAGCTATATGGAAGGCGCTTATTCTTCATTAGCACAATCAGAAGCTGACACCAATTTCCTTCATATTACTCTAGATATGAAACAAATTTGGCCTCAAAACAAAGATGGTGCTTGGCTATATGTTGAACAAACGGCTGCTTGGACACCAGGTAAACCTTATCGTCAAAGAGTTTATCATTTGCAAAAAATAGATGATACCACTTTCACATCAAGCATAATGACCATGCCAAATCCAAAAAAATATATTGGAGGTCATTTAAACACAGAGATATTCAATGAGATCACATCGGATAGCCTAACAGCTTTAGAAGGATGCGCATTAACCTTAATATATAAAGATGGAGTTTTTGCTGGAAGTACAGAAGAAGGGGCATGTAAAAATTCATGGGGAGAAGCAAACTATGCTACTAGTATTGTGGAGATCAGTCCAGAATTATTATATAGTTGGGACCAAGGTTGGAACAATAAGAAAGAACAGGTTTGGGGAGCAACTTCAGGTGGCTATAAATTTGTTAAGAAACAAATAGATTAATAGAGTGAGTTAGAATAGATGAGAGTTTTTATTGAGGACTGCTTATATAGCAGTCCTCTTTTTTTTACAAAAATTAATCGTAGAAATACTACCCAACTTTAGCAATATTACGAATCATTCCATTAAATATGAAAAAATGAAAGGGCATTGTCATTCCCCAATAAGCTCTACCTAGAACCCCTTTGGGCCTAAAAGTAGCTACCTGATGTAAAATATCATCCTTATCTATTTTAAACTCCATCCAGGCCTCCCCTGGTAGCTTCATTTCTGCGTATAACAAAAGTCTTCTTTCTTCTCTATTGCTAACTAGAACTCTCCAAAAATCAATAGATTCACCTTGAAAAACCTGAGTGGGATGCTTTCTGCCTCTTCCTAAACCCACACCGCCCAATAACTTATCAAAATGGCCTCGTAGCTCCCAAAGCCAAGTGGCATAATACCAACCTTTCTCTCCTCCTATCGACCAAATATTATTCATGACCTCCTCTATTTGTTCAACTTTAATCGATTTTCTATCAACATAGCAACCATAGGCAGGAACTTCAATAAATTCTGAAAGCTTATGGCTCAATTGTTCATCATGTATAGAATCTTTCCAACTGGAAGTGACCATGTTTTGTTTAATATTTAAAAAAGCATATTCAATGGCTTTTCGATAACTAATGGGCTTAATAGACAATAATTTTTCTAATTCTGTATTCTGACAAACCACTTCATATTTCATGCTTTGGACCAAGTTAGTGGCCAAACGGTAAGATGTTGATGTAATGAAATATAACCAAAACGAAGAAACTTTAGGTGTCATTATCGGTAGCGTAATTATTCTCCGGTCCAAGCCTCTTGCATCTGCATATTGTAGCAACATATCTTTATAGGTAAGTACCTCAGGACCCCCAATATCATAGCTATGATTCATACAAGCCTCATTAAAAAGAACTCTGGAAAGATAAGTAACGATATCACGAATAGCGATAGGTTGTGATTTCGTCAAAACCCATTTAGGAGTAACCATAATAGGTAATTTCTCCACAATATCTCGGATAATTTCAAAAGATGCACTTCCAGAACCTACAATAATACCAGCACGTAGAACTGTTGATTTATAATTCCCTGATAGTAAAATATCTTCTACATTTTTGCGTGAAGCTAAATGCTCTGACGTATCTTCCTGCTTGGTGATTAGTCCACTTAGATAAATCACTTGCTTCACTTGAATCTCATTCATATAATCTTTAAAATTCCGTGCACACGCTGACTCTAATTCAGAGAATTTCTTTGTAGATGATGCCATAGAATGTATTAAATAATAAGCTGCATCTATATTGGATGGTATTGATTTCAAGGATTCATTATTCAGGAAATCAACTTCAACAATTTCAATCTTATTCAAAATATTGACACTTACTTTTAAACGACGCTTATCCCGGACCGCACAAACAACATCAAAACCCATATCGATAAGTACTACCAATAGCCTCTTCCCAACATAACCAGTTACCCCTGTCAGCAGCACTCTCATCCACTTAATTGTTGATTATTAAATCCTTATCGCTTAAAGATACTAAAAAAAGAAATGTTCATCACATAACAATGGTCCTTGTAATAAAGAATATCACAGGAAATTCATAAATTCTTTACATATTTTAAATCATTTCCTATGAAAACACCTAAGCAAATAGTACAACATTGGGTAGATATATTTAACACAGGAGACTATAAAGAAATAACTAACCTCTACACCCCTAATGCCATCAACCATCAAGTTAATCAAGAACCAATTGTTGGACAAAAAGCTATAGAAAACATGTTTAAAGAGGGATTTTCTGCTACCGATATGACTTGTATTGTCGAGAATATATTTGAAGATGGTGAATGGGCTATTTTGGAATGGAAAGATCCTCTTGGTTTAAGAGGTTGTGGATTCTTCCATATTGCAAATGAAAAAATAAAATTCCAAAGGGGATATTGGGACAAATTAAGCCTCTTACGATTGCATGATCTACCTATCCCTCCTTAAAATTCCTATCTTATACCAATTGAAAAAACACTCTATCTATCTCATATACTGAATATTAAAAATTATTAAAAAAAATCTCCTTTCATTTGCTAAAGCCTAGCATAATCTATTATTTTTGTCCAAGGCCTTACAGCATCAATTGTATAAGAAAGGTAAATACTATTACAACCATCTTTAAAATAGAGTTATGAGTCAGAGCAAATTAAAAGTGATTACAGATTTTGAAAAATTGCCTACCGATGTTCAGGAAAAAATAAAACTAACTTATCCAGAAGGTTTTAGCGATTATTTAATCGAATTTAAAAATCGACATAACGAAACGGTAAGCGCTCTGCCATTTGAAGGCGACGATAAATACTATATGGTACGCATGTCAGTTAGAAAAGCCATCCAAATGATTCTCGATGACGATGATTATGATGACGATGGTTACCTGAAAGATGCTAAAAAAGACCAATTCGAAGATAAACATGGCGAAGTAGAAGATTTTGAAATGGATAAAGATCATTTTGCGTAAATCATCCTTTAGGTTAACTTGCTCTCTAATTGCTTATTTTCAAGCGATACATATTATTCCCTCTGTAATTATTTTCTAATCACTGTCCGCAGAATAATTTCTATATTTATATCGAAATATTTTTGAGAAGTACAATTGATGATAAAAACCTTTCATACAGCTTGTCCACGAAACTGCTATAGCACTTGCTCTTTCATTGTAAAGATCGAAGATCAAACCATATTTAGTATAGATCCTCAAATACTCAACTTAGCAACTTCCGAAGGTCCTTGTTTAAAAGGTTTGGCCTATAAAGAAAGAGCCCATTCTAAAGATAGAATCCTCTACCCTCTTCGTAAGAAAGATGGTACATTTACTCGGATTTCGTGGGAAGAAGCTCTTGACAAAATAGTAGAAAAATTAAATCATTATAAAGCTAATTATGGTAGTCATTCCATCTTGTTCTATGCAGCAAGCGGAATGTCTGGTATGCTAAATGCTGTAAGTAGTGATTTTTGGAGATTATTTGGAGGGACAACCACAGTTTATGGAAACTTATGTTGGCCAGCAGGATTAGAAGCTTCTCGATTAACTTTAGGCGAAAATAAACATAATGCGCCTTGGGATATAGAAAATGCTAAACTCATTGTACTTTGGGGCAAAAATCCAGCCGAAAGTAATATACACCAAATGTTACCCATAGAAAAAGCGCAAAGGAAAGGAGCCAAACTAATTGTTATAGACCCTCGCCGAACGCCTTCTTCTGAACGGGCTGATTTATTACTTCAACCCATTCCTGGAACTGATGGGATTCTTGCTTTAGCAGTAGCAAAAATAATCATTGCAAGGGGAAATCATGATATTGATTTTATAGAAAAACAGACCTTAGGCTTCCCTGAGTTTATGAAAAGCCTAGAAGAAATTAATTTGGAACAAGCTAGCCAAGAATGTGGCATCCCCATTTATCTCATCGAAAAGCTGGCCGATCTGATGGGAAACATTCAACCCATGACTTTAGTCCCTGGCTATGGAATGCAGCGTTATACCAATGGCGGACAAAGCACCCGTTGTATTTTGGCTTTATCCATCATCACAGGAAATATTGGTAAAAAAGGTGCTTGTTGGCATTATGCCAATTTACAATCCTATGTGTTTGACAAAGTGAAAGAACCTGTCAACTATTTTCCCTCTGAAGCTGACCAACCCTTTAGGAGAAGCATTCCAACGGCTCTTTTAGGCGAAAAGATGATGGAACAAAAGAATCCAGAATTAAAAATGGCTTGGGTAGAGAGAGGAAATCCAATTACACAAAACCCAGATTCCAATAAAACTATTGCTGCATTTAAAAACCTGGATTTTGTGGTAGTTGTGGAACAATTTTTAACTGATACTGCATTGGAAGCCGACCTCATCCTCCCTGCCAAAAATATGTTTGAACAAAGCGATATTATTGGTTCCTATTGGAATCCATACGTTCAATTAAAACAAAAGGTAATGGAGCCTGCTGGTGAAGTAAAACCAGAAACAGAAATCTATTATCTCTTGGCTCAAAAGTTAGGTTTTTCTGAGGAGGACATCAAAAAACATTTCCCTGAACCTAATGATGAAGCCATTGAAAAATATTTGAACAAAGAATTAGAAGCTTTTGATGAATTGACATTTGAGAAACTTAAAGAAGGTCCAGTATTAGCCCCAGGATTAGAAGAAATTGCTTTCGAGGATATGAAATTCAATACGCCATCAGGAAAAATAGAACTATTTTCACAACAAGCTTTTAATAAATGGGAAGTTCCTCATTTACCTACTTATGAAAGATTAGAGGAAGGCCAGAAAAAAGCAAATCACCAATTTCCTTTAAGCCTGATGAGTCCCAATACTAAAAACAGAATTCATTCACAATTTGGCAATTTGGAAAGTATTAATGTATTAGATCCTGAGCCTATTTTGGTGATGAGCCCAAAAGATGCCCGAGCAAGAGGAATAAAACAAGATGAACAGGTCAAAGTATGGAATCTACGTGGAGAAGTCATTATAAAAATTCGATTCGATCACAGTCTAAGACCTGGGAATGTGGTCATGGTCAATGGATATTGGAATAGCGAAGGCGGAAGTCCTAACCTACTTTCAAAAGGTAGAGAAACAGATATGGGCCACGGTACTGCTTTTCATGATAATATGGTGGAGGTGGAAAAGATATGAACAGCAATTATTTCATATTCGATAAAAACCGATGTGTTGGCTGTCAAGCTTGTGTGATTGGCTGCATGAATGAAAATGGATTTCAATCCAAGCAACAATGGCGAAATATCATCACAGAGAATGAAGCAAAACTACCTAAGATTCCTTTATTTCACATATCCTTGGCATGTAATCATTGCGAAGATGCACATTGCATGAGAAACTGCCCAGCCTTAGCCTATACAAAAAGCCTCTTAACTGGTGGCATAATTCATAAACCAGAACATTGTATTGGTTGCCAATATTGTATTTGGCAATGTCCTTATAATGCGCCTAAATTCAATTCTCAAATTGGAATTGTCGAAAAATGCCATTTTTGTGAAAGCCGATTATTGGATAATCAGGCTCCTGCTTGTGCCACTTCTTGTCCAACCAATGCATTAGACTTTTCCTTTGAAGAAATAGATAAAAAGAAGATTCTACCTAGTATTTCAGTTGCTAAAAACCCATATCCTTCTATTCAAATAAAAGAATTAGAAAACGAGGAGGGCCCGGAAATGGACATGAGCCTCTTTGAAAAAGAAGATTTAGTAGTTGAGGGAAAAATAGTAAAACGAGTCCATGCAAAAGAAGAATGGCCGCTACTGGTTTTTACCTTTATCGTGTCGGTTTTAGTAGCATTCACAGCAGTAGGGGTTGGAATGCAATCCCCTGATTGGTTAAAATGGAGCATGATGATTGTAGCCATTATTGGTGCAACTTTAAGCAGTTTACATCTGGGTAAAAAGCTAAGGATGTGGCGTGCTATATTAAATATCAAGCAATCATGGCTCAGCAGAGAAATCTTCTTCTTTGCCATCTATTTTGTAGCTTTAACTATAAATTTCTTCTTTTTCGATTTAAACTATTTTGTAGTTCTCATTCCAGGAGCCTTGACTTTACTATCCATAGATATGCTTTATCAACCAGTGCAAGAAAAGTGGAAAATCCCATTTCATTCTGGACAAAGCATATTTATCACAACTTCTTTACTGCTTTTGCTCCTACACTTCTATTGGCTTCTATTGGCACTTATCTTAATTAGAATAGGTATCCAATTATACCCTATGCTATCTAATAAGCCTCCTCAAAAACTAAATACGCTAATATTAGTACGCTGGGGGATGATAGATTTAGCAATTATCTTCCTTTTCTTAGGAACTCCATTCTGGACTATATTTATATCCTTTTCTATTGGAGAATTATTAGATAGATTTATGTTTTACAAAGACTTGGATTAAGAAAGGTTATTGAATAATTAACTTCAATATTTCTCTTTCGTTACCCTTTTTCAGTTCAAGAAGATAAAGAGATGGCAATAGATTTATCATCAAGCTATTGCCACTAAAATTTTCTTTTTCAAAAACTACTCTCCCATTAATATCAGTAATAAGAACATGTGTATTTAATACTTGCTTCACAAATTGAAGACGATTCCCTATCACAGGATTCACAATTTCAGTATAATCGTTCTTAAGTTCTTGACTAGATTGTAGAGTTGTACACAAATCTGAGTTTGCATTTACATCCTCTATGATTCCAATTGGGCTCATATCTCTTCCTTCAAATGCTGGATGATCTGTAGGATACTTCTCTGCTCTAAATATTAAGTTATCCTTATTTTCAATTACATCAAATTGGTTGTAAATTTCAGATCCAGAAGGATTAACATAAGTCATCAAATGCTCTCCAGATTTAGTTATCTCTGTCAATTGTCCTTTTGAGGATTCACATATTATAACATTCCCATTTGGTAAACACATCACCCCAGACTGACTTGGTTCCTGAACAGTATCTCCTAAGATAATTCCATTCCAAGACCAATCATAATCCACAGGAAGAAAGACATTTGATTCTTTTACATAAGCACCATCAGTAAATGTAGGAACTAAAAGATGAACATAACTAAATAAACCACTTTGATCACCTCCATTATTAAACACCGAAATTTTTCCTTCATCAAGGTATCCATCTTCAACCCATTTGCTGTCATGCTGTAGAAACAATTTCTGATCAGCTTCTGTTCCTTGTTGATAGCCCGCTGGATTTCCCCATCGCCACATCAAGTCTCCACCTATTCCTGAGTTACCACCAGTATGACCAGCTGCTTCTTCAGTAGTGGTACTATGATCGATGATCAAAATTTCATTTAAATGACGTGGTGATATAATAATCTGATCAAGTTCATCATTATAATCAATAGCATTTACATGAGTAAAGTCTGCTTGATTACTATTAATATAATTCAAGTCAACTAATCCAGGATGTTCAATCACTAATCCATAATTTGGTTTTGTCTCATCAAACTCTTGAACTAGATGGTCTTGGAATCTCCATTCCCAAACCAAATTGGCCTCATGTGAACCAACAGGCTCTAATTCAACAATTCTATCCATCCTAAATGAATCTGAAGTATTTTCAGGATCCCTACCAAGAGCTACAATTTCATCTTTTGTAAAATTCACACCGGCTACGCATAAGATATTACCATTTGGCAATGGCTCTATATCATGATGTTGGTTAATCCCATTAGCAGTGGTTGGATAGGACCAAACTAAATTACTCTCCCAATCTCTAATTTCCAATGAATCCTTTCCTGCTCTTAACAGATTGCCATTTTCTAATAAATAACAAGTTGCTCCTGGGGTTTCTGAAAATATCCATTCATTTATTAATTCACCACAATTATTTATTAAATAGGAAGATGTATTCTTCTTGGGTGTAATTAAAATATAACCTTCAGAAGCATTTTCATCAAAATGCAGAAGGCCTATGGTTTCATCTTGTGCCTTCAGGTTATTCCCTAAAAAGAATGTAATTAGAAATAGAAAGATAAAAGCCAATTTCTGATTAATTTCAGTATAATTATTCATTTGTGTAAGTTTATGATAAATGTTTGCACAAAAATATATTTTAATACGAAACAAAGCCTATATATTGCTCTATATATTGAATTAATTAGAGATTAATCATGCATTTTTTATTAGAACTAAAAAAACACTTAATTTAAGTAAAAAAATTCCTTACCTTTATTCATAAGTATTTCTTTTTAGGGGAAAAATGAAAAATCAAAATCATATTGAATTAGAGCTACGAAAATTTGTCGCTCCTGAATATATATTTGGCATAGATGCTAGAAAACTTGCAGCTAACTACTGCCTGAAGCATGGTGCCAAAAAAGTCCTTCTAGTCACCGATGCAGGTTTATTATCTACTCCATGGTTTGAAGAAACAACTACTTCTTTGAAGAATCAACATATTCATTTCATTGTTTTTTCCAGAGTATCTCCAAATCCAAGAGATTATGAAGTAGCAGAAGGAAAGGATCTTTATCTAGAAAACAATTGTAATCTTATATTAGCTCTGGGCGGTGGCAGTGTAATGGATTGTGCCAAAGCTATTGGCATTGTGACCACCAATAATAAGAATATTAATGCTTTTGAAGGTGTGGACAGAATATACAACTCAATTCCTCCATTAATCTGCATCCCAACTACAGGAGGAAGCTCTGCCGACGTTTCTCAATTTACAATTATCAATAATACTACAGAAAAGTATAAAATGGCTATCATCAGCAAAGCAATTGTACCGGATGTGGCATTAATTGACCCTATAGTTCTAACGAGTATGGATCATTTCCTCACTGCATGTACCGGCATAGATGCCCTCACTCATGCCATTGAAGCTTACGTGAGCAATGCCAGTTCAGCTTTTACTGACCTTTATGCCAGAGAAGGCATCAGCCTGATTGCTGCTAATATTGAATTAAGTATTAATGAACCCCATAATATTCAAGCTCGAGGAAAAATCATGTTAGCCAGTATGTATGCTGGTCTAGCATTTTCAAATGCAAGTTTGGGAAGTTTGCATTCTTTAGCCCATAGCTTAGGTGGATATTTAGATTTACCCCATGGTGAATGCAATGCCATTTTATTACCTCATATAATCGATTATAATTTCTCGTACTCAGAGCATAAATATAAAGATATTGCATCTTTAATGGGAATTAATAATCATGGATTAAATACCAAAGAATGCAAAACTCAACTTATCAAAGAGATTTTTAGTTTAAACCATAAACTTGGTATTGATTCAAAGCTCAAGGATAAAGGAGTGAGTGTAGACATCATTCCGGTCCTTTCCTCAAAAGCAATATTGGATCCATGCAATGCAACTAACCCAAGGTCTCCAGTTCAAGATGATTTCAATCAAATATTAAAAGAAGCCATGTAATATGCCAAACTCTTGGGAAGAAAATAGGAAAAAGATTATTGGATTAGGGGAAGACTCTTTTAAGAAAAGTTATTATCCTGAATTACAGCAAAAGTTAGAGGAACTGGAATCTGCAAAGAAAAACCTCGAAACTATTTTTCAAAACACAATTGATGGTATAATCATTCACAAACTCAATGGGAAAATACTTTCGATAAATAAACCCGCCCAGAAGCTTTTAAATATTGATGATGGCGACATTAAATCGGTGAATTTACTACATATCCCTTCGGATAACTTAACCGAACCCTTAAATAAAACATGGGGAAAAGCATTAAACGGACAGCCTCAAATAATTGAATGGAGAGGAAGTCAAGTCAAAACTAATAAAAAAATATCTCTCCAAATTTCAATAAACAAAACCATTTGGGATAATCAAGATGCTCTTGTAGCAGTATTAAGAGATTTTAAGGATAGGGTTATTTATGAGGAAGAATTGATCAAAGCCAAAGAAAAAGCTGAAGAAAACGACAGACTTAAATCTGCATTCCTTGCAAATATTAGCCATGAGATTCGAACACCTATGAATGGGATTGTAGGTTTTGCAGAATTACTCAAGGATAAAAATCTTGATGACAAAGAAAAAAACACCTTTCTTTCTGTGATATTAAGAAGCAGTAAAAGAATGCTAAGTACGCTTAATAATATCATTACTGTCTCACAAATAGAATCTAATCAACTCAAATTATACCCTAGTAAATTCAATATAAATGAGGTATTCAACCAACTTTATCTTTCTTTTAATGATAAAATAGCACAAAAAAATTTAAAATTCAAGTATACTCCTCCCCAAAACCAACTCTTTGTCACTTCAGATAGAGAGAAACTAATCACTATTTTAAGTAACTTGTTAATGAATTCCATAAAATATACTGACCAAGGGTGGATAGAAATGGGATGCTCCCAAAAGAATAATCAAATTCATTTCTATATAAATGACAGCGGAATTGGAATACCATTAAAAAGACAAAAAGCCATTTTCGAAAGGTTTATTCAAGCAGATATTGAAGATAGCGAAGCTAGAGAAGGTACCGGTTTAGGACTTTGTATAGCACAAGCCTATGCAAATCTAATGGGGAGCGAAATTAAAATAAAATCAGAACCTCAAAAAGGGGCTAGTTTCTATTTTGAATTATTAATGGGTTGAAACTATTGTTACTAATCAGTCCAATGTAAATTTACTGTAGTTGCCCATTATAAATGATTTTTTGTTTTGCCCATTCATCTTACGCTTCGGTTAATGACGATGCTATGATTATCACTACGCTCATCCGTGCGAATAGCATCGTTCCTACCCATGAGGAGAAAAAAAATCAGATTTCAGTTTCAAAAATCAAATGATAATAGAATATCAAATTTTTAACCTAATCATTTTACTGAATCTTTTCCCTGACTATTGATAGGTTCGGGTGAAATCAGGGGGAATTAAACTATAATAATCCTTACTGATTAGTAACAAATATAATAACAATTACTACCATGTTAAACTAAGTAAATCTGTCAATAAATCACATTCCAAATGATTAGAATATCACATTGATTTAACTGATTTCATGCCAAGGTTGAGGCTTTCAAATTAACAAAACTAAATACAATGTAAAAGATAATTTTAAATAGAACCATCCTTCTCTAAAATATTTATTTCTTATCCATATAGTTTTCTTTTAATCCAGTAAATACATTTGAAACGGCAGGACAAATCAAGGTATTCTTAACACTAAGATTGAGCAATTGATAAAACTTTTGTCGGTCCGTATGAGGGTATTCAGCACAAGCTTTGGGGCGAACACTATAAATATCGCAATAATTATCAGGTCCTAAAAAAGGACAAGGCTGTGTTTTAAACACATAATCCCCTTCATGATCGAGATACAAATATTCCTCAACTAAGTTACTGGGCTTTTTCCTCAGGTGCTTTGCAATACGCTGTATATCTTTATCAGTAACCATAGGGCTAATAGACTTACAACAATTAGCACAATCCAAACAATCTATTTCTTCAAAAGCATCAAAATGCAAATCAGAAGTGATACTATCTAAATCCTTTGGTTTTCTCTTGATTAAATTTTGAGCTAGCTTTTTATTGGATTTTAAATGCTCTGCCGCAAATTGTTTATGCCTAACCAAATCCATTAATTCATCCCTCTCTGCTTTTTAATTTCAGAATAGGCTGAATTTAACATTTGGAATTTATCTTCAGCTGCTTTTTGCACATCCGCTCCTAAATGACTGACTTTATCAGGGTGATACTTTACCGCCATTTTTTTATAGGCTTTCTTTACTTCCTCATCGCTTGCTGTTGACTCTACTTCTAGCACCTTATAGGCACTTCCAGTGTCTTTAACAAACATAGCCTTAACAGATGCGTAATCGGCATTAGAGATACGCATAAAGCTTGCAATAGAAGAAATAGTGTCCACTTCAGACTTATCTACCTGTCCATCAGATAAAGCAATACCAAATAAATAATGCAGAAGTTGCAGACGGCTAGAATAATCCATATAACGACCAATCTGAACACTGACCTCTTGAAGATTGATATCCTTCTTTAATAGCTCACGAAGAACCAACATTTGCTGACTGGATTGCTCTTCACCAAAATTGGTAGTAAAGAACCTACGAACATAATCCAACTCCGATTTTTTAACAGTTCCATCTGCTTTCATAACGGCGGCAGATAATACCAAAAGACTCATACTAAAATCACCACTACGAGTAGGTCCACCTTCTTGATAGGGATGGTTTTGACCACTAGAACTACTTCCCGCGTCAAACATGTTTCCGAACATAAAGCCAATGAGACCACCTATGGGACCACCTACTGCCCAACCAAGGCCACCTCCAACCCACTTACCATAACTAGAACCACCACTTTTAGTACGTGGAGATTTATCCTTATCTTGAAATGAATTTTGCTTTTTCGACTGATTACCATTACTAAAGCTTCCAGAGAAATAGAAGAAAGCAATGGCAACAATAATTAAAATAAGTATTACTGACATAGAATTAAAATTTTCACAAAATTAATATAAAGATAGAATTGTAGATTTAAAAATGCTTAAAATTTGAGTACAAAAAAAAGGCTTGCCAAATGGCAAGCCTTTTTGAGTAATATATCTATTCAGATTATTCTGAAATAACGATTCTTACTTTTTCAACACCAGTAGCAGTTTCAACTTCTACAAAGTAAACACCAGAACTATAAGAGCTAGTAGCTATAGTATGACTAGTTACTTCTACATCTTGAATGTAGCTAATAACTTGACCCATATAGTTAGTAACCTTAATAGTAAGGATATCACTAGAAGCTTCAACAGTTACATAATCTTTAGCAGGGTTAGGATAAACAGAGATAATATTCTCTAAATTACCAACACCAACGCCAGGAGTAACACAAGCCTCGTTAGAAGCATCAGACTCACCACAGAATTCGTAGTTAGCTGTTACAGTATAACAAACTTCGTAAGAAGATCCAATGTCATCAGAATAACCAGTAGTTGGCCAGTTTTCTTCAATCATAGTACCATCACGGTAGATATTATATCCTAAGAAACCTCTAGAAGAAGCTCCGAAGTCAAATTTCTCACCTACGTAATTAGGATCAGCTGGAATCATAGCAACACCAGTTTGTCCATTAGAAGTATACTCTGTATAGTCATTAGTGTTAACGTTACCTAAAGCAACTGATTTACCAGCTGAATTAGTTACGAAACCTCTAAGCATCCATGATTGACCACCGATACCATATTGACTTTCAATTGAAGTCCAAGCAGCACCATTATAAGCGAAGAAATCATAAACACCAGATAATGAAACAGAAGCAGGGCTTGTAGGCTCATTTGCAGTTCCACCAGGTCTTTCAACGTAGAAACCAATCCAAAGGTCTTCAGAATTATCAAAAGCAACAGCATCGTCTAATTCAATCTCGTTCCAACCTTCAGATAAAGTACCTGTAACATCTTGTGAATAAAGAACATTCATACCGTCACCAGACATAACTCTAGCTTCAGTTAAATAATCCCCAACACTAGCGCCTTGGAATACAGAAATCTTAGTTACATAACCAGGAGCATATTCTTCTAGCATATCAGGAGTGAATTTAATACCCCAAATTAGGCTATAATCAGAAGCTTCAGCACCAATACCAGTATACTGCATTACATCAGTGTCATAATATAACCACTCAGACTGAGGATCAATAGAACCCCAAGTTAAAGTAGCAGTATATCCATCACCTAATAAGTCTTGAGCAACTAAGTTAGTTGGAGCTACACAGTCTTCTTCAACTGTAGCATCATCACACATTTCACCTTCACAAGATTCCCATGTATGTAGACCATCATCTTCTGTATAAACAGTAGCAGCACAGTATTCGTAAATACCTGGCTCTAAGTCCATATCAACATAGAATGTATCAGCAGCAGGAACGAAAGCGATGAATTCAGCATCTCTATAGATGTTTGTTCCTATTGCAACAGCATCAGAATTAACACTCTTCACATCAATTGCTTGATAAGGAGCATCAATAGCAGGAGCATGAACAGAGTTCAAGTTACGTCCACCAACTGAAGCAATAATACCAGTTTGAGGTTGAGCCATCTTAGATGGAGCACCATAGAAGAAGTTATCAAATAATACAGCAGCACCATTATTGAAGTTATCAGCAACATGCTCGTTAATTGCAACATAGAACTCATCACCTGAGTCTAATAATCCCATATCAACTAAGTCATATGTGTATAACTGCCATCCTAATAAAGAAGTGAATGTCATTTCTTCAACTACTATTGTAAAGTCAGCAACATCAGTTCCTGTAGTAGAGATTAAAATGTCAACATTCTCTAAATAAGAATCAGCATAAGGAACATCCATATAGAAAGCTAATTCGTAACCGTCATAAGCTTCTAACATTGGACTAATTAACCATTGGTCATTAGAACTAGCACCACCTTGTTGCCAAGAAGCATAAGCCATTTGGGCTCCACCTTCTGGACAAGCCACAGCTTCGCCACCATTCCAACCTGGAAGAGGAGTAGTTCCAGCAGCAATTGCTTCGAAACCAGTACCACCGTCAGGGTTAGCTTTCATCCAACCTGCAGGAGGGAATGCACCTTCGAACTCTTCGTAATAGTCAGCTGGACCGCTACCAGAACCGCCACCAATACTTGACCAATTAACAAGAACGTCGTTACTATTTGGAACACCATCAGCATTGAAATAGTTATAAGCAGGGAAACTATCACATGGTAAATAAGTCCAAGTGTAAGCAGCCTTTTCAGAGATACCTGTTGTGTATGCAGCAGCAACCTCAGCTAAGTATGTTGTACCAGAAACTAATTCTTCAGCTTCAACATTACCATACTGATACATTGTTACATCAGTGTTATTAGTGTTAGCACCATCATGATATACTAAGTATTCAACGATAGCTTTAGTTGATTTACCAGTTACGTTAGTAACTACGAAATTATCAACAGCCCAATACCAATCCCAACCTGGAGCTACATAATGGAAACGTACTCTGAATTCAGCGTTAGCATGCTCGGTAACGTCAATCATAACGTGGTCTGGAGCACCCCAAGCACCTAAATCTTCAGCTTGGTGTAATACTAGTACCCACTCAGAACCATTATAAACCTCAACATCAGCAAGTTCTTGAGCTGAAAGGTTATTATAATATTGGTCAAACTCAATAAATAATTCACCAGCAGTTGAAGCATCAATTACAGGAGAAATTAACATTTCATCCATTGTTGAACCAGGTCCAGCACCATCAGAATCAACGAAAGCAAATGGAGTTCCATCTAAATCATTTCCGTTATAGCTAGCTGTCCAAACCCAAGAATCAGATGTAGAACCACCAACAACAACTTCCCATGCATCAAAAGAAGAAGCATCATCGAAAGTCTCAACGAAAGGCATAAATTCAACCTCGTCTAAACCAGTCCAAGTAGCTAAACCTGTAGGAGTAACATATAAGTTACTAGGAACGGCTAACTCTTCAACTAATTCCCATACGAAATTGGTAGTATCATGAATAACAACATCTTCTAAAGCTATAGTTGTGAAACCAAGTTTAGTAACAGTGATATCATAAGTACCTCTACGGAAACCATCGATAGTTTTTAAACCTGAACTAGGAACATTAGCAGTAACATCTTCTAGTTCTTCAACTGTACTAGTGAAAAGAACACTACAAGTAGGAGCATCACCAGAAGAAGTAGTCACTGTCATATTAACTTGAGTTAACATGTCTTTATCCCAACATTCTATAGAGAATGCAGGCTCAGAAGTAACATTATTAGTATAAACAGCTTCAACTGCCCAACTGTAAATACCCCAATCAGCGGTACCCCAAGCGTTGTCAGTAAATTGTGTATCTAAAGTATAACCTAAGAATTCAGCACCTGTTAAGTCTTCACTTCCACAAGCTGTACGATATACATTATATCCCATTAATTCTTTAGCATTCTTAATTGAATTAGGAGTTCTATCTGCATAGAAGTTTTTCAATGCTTCATCAGAAATAGGCATTAATTCAGTTGCTGTATTTCTAGTAGCAGGATAGTTCTTATAAGAACCTTCGCTTAAGTCTACATTACCAATTGCAACTTCTTTACCAGTTTCTGTAGTAGCATAACCTCTTAACATCCAGCTTAACTGAATACCATAAGCAGCTTCCATTGTACCCCAAGCTTCACCATTATAAGAATATAAATCCATAAGGTCAGACTCGAAGCTAATTGGATCACTAATTGGCTCATTATAAGTATCAGCAGGACGTTCAACATACATTGCTATCCATAATGGAGCAGTGTTATCAAAGTCAACAGCTTGATCAAGACTAATAGTAGTCCAACCAGTAAGGTCTAATTCACCAGTTACATCTTGAGTATAAAGAACAGTTTCACCATTCTCACCAGAAAGGATTCTAACTTCAGTTAAGTTATCACCAACATAACCAGTAGTTTCAGCTTGAGCTACTTCTACTTTAGTTACGAATGCTGAACCTAATGCAGCTAAATTTTCTGGCATCACTTTGATAGCCCAAGTAAGGTTATAATCACCTGTAGCAGCACCAAGACCACCATAAACCATATTGTCAGCATCATATGTGAACCACTGCTCAGCAGCTTGCTCACCCCATGTTACTTCAACTTTATTATCAGATAATTCTTCAGCATGTACGTTAGATACAGGATAAGCAAATTCATTCATAGCGAAATCCTTAACTACAGGAGCGCCATAAGCAATTACGATATCCATTTGTGTATCATCATCGTTATATCCATTAGCTACAACTAAATAGTCATAAGTTCCAATAACAACATTTCCAGCATAAGTACCATCTTCGATAGTAGTAAATACAGTTGAATGATCATCGTTAGAAATTGTAACAGTTGCACCTTCGATAGGTAACATAGTGATAGCGTCATATACTAAACCACTAACAGTTCCAAAGATATCTTCAGGAACAACTACATCAGTAGCACAGTTAGCAGTACAAGAAGTCCACTTATGAGTACCACCATCTAATGAATAAACAACCTCAGTACAATAAGTATATGTACCTGGATCAACATTAGCATCTAAGAATTCAGATGCATCAACAGCTACAAAAGCAAGCATTTCACCATTACGGTAAATGTTTGTTCCTAATACTTCGAAATCTGTAGCATTAATAGTTGCAACTGCATCTAACGCATCCCATACAACCATATTATTAGCCGTACCTTCAACATAAGAAGCCATCATACCGTCATTACCTGGGAAAGAATCACAAGGTAAATAAGTCCAAGTATAATTGATTTTTGGAGACCAACCTGTTTCATATTTATTAGCAACTTCAGCTAAATAAGTTTCACCAGAAACCAAGACATTATTTGGGTTATCCCCATATTGATACATTGGCTCCATTACTCCATCAGCAGCAAAGTTACCATCATGCCATACCGTATAATTTAAGAATTCTTTACCAGCAACAGCCATTCCAGAAATCTTAACATTATCTACAGCCCAATAAAATTCATCATCAGCAACATAATGGAATCTAACAGCTAAATCAGCATTTGCATATGAAGTGATATCAATCATTTCATGAGCTGGACTAGTCCAAGAACCAGCATCAGCAGTTTCACCATAAATAGCAACTTGAATCCAATTTGCACCATCAAAAACCTCAACAGTTCCTGATTCAGGACCATTATAACGGTTATAATAATGATCAAATTCTAAGCTTAAGATAGCAGCAGCACTAGCATCCACAGCAGCAGAAGTTAATACTTCGTCAGCAGCAAAACCGCCAGTAGAGCCACTCCAAGAGAATACAAATGCAAATGGACTTCCATCAATAGAACTTGTTCCATATGATTCAACACCTGCCCAAGTATATTCAGCTTCAGTTCCGTTATGAGTAATTGTCCAATCTTCAGAAATACCATCGTCAAAACTCTCGTTCATTAGAGTTACATCTACTAATGCATTAGGATCAACCCAAGTTGCATAACCTAGCGGAGTAACATATAAAGCAGCAGGAGATTCAATAATTTCGATAAGCTCATAGAATAATGCTGTATCGTTATTAATAACGAAAGATTCTCTAATAGTATCAAATTTATCTAAACCTACAGTGATTTCATATAAGTCACCTCTACGTACTGGGAAAGCAGTAGCTAAACCATCGTCTCCAAGAGGTAATTCTGGACCAAATTCTTCTTCAGTTACTGTATTGAACAATGAAATTGTAGTTCCAGCAGGAGAATCATCAGAGTTAGTTGTAACAGTGAAGTCAACTACGATATCCATATCTTTAGCTAAACATACAGAATGTTTAACAGCAGAGTTTTGGTTTGTGTAAAGAACTTCAACACCATATTTATACTCACCCCATACAAGGCCACCCCAGTTGTTGTCGATAAATTGTGTACCATTAATTACATTTCCTAAGAATTCTTGGTTTCCACCATCACAATCAAAACGATATATATTATAAGATAAGATTCCTTTACTTGGCATAACCCAAGAAACTAAAACATCTTCTTCGTTAGCTTGAATAACAGCTGTTACTGAAGTAGGAGCATAAGGATACTCGTCTAATTCGAAGTTATTTGTAACAGTTACATCATAAGCAACGACAACATCATCCATAGAGGCGTTAGAATAACCATCAGCTTCAACAGTAATGTCATAAGTATCTTGCATAACCATACCTTCATATGCACCTACAGCATCAGATGTGAAAACATAAGTTTCACCAGTAGCTGAAGTACTTGCAAAAGTTACAGTAGCACCACTAATAGGTTGACCTGTAGTTAATAACTCAGTAACAACACCATTAACATATCCAGCACCGTTAATCATAACATTTACAGCAGTAGAATGCTCAGATTCACCTTCGTCATAAACTGCAGTTACAGTATAATCATATCCAGTAGTCATATTAAATGGAACATCCATGTCAACATACATTGCTGTAGTTAAAGGATCTGCATTTAACTGAACACCATCACGGAAGATGTTATAACTTAAGAAAACTTTAGAATCTAAAGCATCCCAAGTAATAGTTACATCATTAGTATCAGCAACAACAGCAGTAACACCTTGTGGAATAGAAATTGAAGTTGTGAAACCCCAAACGTCAGCCACAGTAGCAACACCTTGAGTATTTCTCAAGTTAACTTGCCAGAAATACTGAGTATTGTTATCTAAACTACCAACATTATAAGAAGTAGCAACTGGAGCCCAGTCCATAACAACCACTGTTGGAGGATACTCTGTTCCAAATAATACTTGATATTCATCAGCATACATATCAACTTCCCAAGTTAAAGTTACATTAGATGGGTCAACACCTGGAGGTACTGGACCAGCATCTACTGGAGAAGGGTTGAAAGCAATAGCAGGAACTGGCATTGGCACAGAACCGAACATCACATCAAAATCAGTATTACAAGAAGCAACTAAATAATAATTACCAGCAAATAACACTTCATCAACGATAGCTGCACCGTCTACGATAGAATTATCTGTCATAGGACCACCTGTTAAACCAAAGTCAGCAGCATAGATAGCAAAGTTAGCATCAACGTTAGTTGAAGATACATTTACAACATCATCAGTTGTTAATGTAAAAGCATAAACTGCATCTTTAGTACCATCAACTTTAGAAGAAGCTGGAGTATTATAGTTATCCTTAATATCAGCAACGGCAACCGCGTGTGGGAAAGTGATAGTTGCTGCGTCAAATGGGTCTTCAACTACATCACCAGTATTGGCAACATAAGACTCTACATTAATTCTTGCAGTAAATACACTTTTAGAAGCACCAGTAGTAGCTACATAAATAGCTTCGAAAGCACCAGCAGCATCACCGTCGAACATAAATTCAACCTCAGCAGACTCACCTGGCTCAATGTCCATAGGTAAAGATAAAGCTGTGAATTTAAAAGCATCATCAGCATCATCTAAATCACTACCTTTTAAATTAACACCTAAGTTACCAGAACTTACTAATTCAACAGTAGATCCTTCTTGCCATGCACCAACAGCCCACTCATCAAGAGCAAGTACATCAGGATTCAAAGCAAGAGCTGAATAAGCCATAAGCTCACCAGCAACAATGTCTTCATCATCCTTAGAGATGAGAACATCACCATAAGCATTAATGATTTCATAGCTATTTTCAGACTGATAAGATCCACCACCATCATACATAGCAGTGATTTCAGAGCCTTCCATTACAGAAAAAACAAACTCTGCTTCATCACCATCTTCGATGGTAGCATCAGTAACAACGGCAACACCGTCGACATAAACAGTTAAAGAGTTGCCATTCCAGCCATCCCCCCAACTATCATACAAAGCAACTTTCCAATCACTCTGAGCAAACATAGAAGTACCAATAAGCATAAAACTCACTAGCATCAGCCACGTTTTCATTTTTGTAAAATTTTTCATAGAATTAAAAAAATTTAGTTAATAAATATAAAAGAATTGTTTAATTATTCAATTTAAAAATTGGTATTCATAATAATATTCCTATTTGATACAGTTAGTAAAACACTGTAAATCAAATATTTATAGGTTTAGTTCATAGGCTTATCATATTAAATTCACAATTGAGTACGTTATAAGTTTTTTAAAGTTGCATAAATAAGGGCGTAAAAATAGGTATTTCTTTTCACCTATCACACCTATTAACACATTTTTATTAGACAATAGCGCCACCAAAATGGTTGCGTCAGATTGCATAATTAATTAATTATTTTCAAAATTAATGGGCTAACTATTCTAAATAACTCATATACAGAACCTTAAGCACTCACCAAATACTTCGCTAAAATGTGAAAAATATTCTAGATTTGCAAACACATTTAATAATTTATGAAAACTTCATTAAACCCTCTAGCTATACTGATTTTCCTAGCCTTAACACTAATTTGGGGAAGTTCTTTTATCCTCATTAAAAAAGGCCTAATGGTTTTCGATCCTTACCAGCTCGGTAGCCTAAGAATAATCATTACTTTTTTAGCCCTTCTTCCATTTTCTATTCGGTATTTGCGTATGGTAAAAAAGAAAGAGTGGCTAGTCCTTGCTGTTTCAGGTAGTCTTGGCAGCTTTTTTCCCGCCTATTTATTTGCATTGGCTCAACAAGGCGTAAATAGCTCAACGGCTGGGATACTGAATTCATTAACCCCGTTATTTACCCTTAGCATTGGCGTACTTTTCTTCTCATTTAAAGCCAGGTGGTGGAACTATTTTGGAATCATAATAACGTTTATTGGCACTTATGGTCTTTTAACTGTATCAGGAGGACAAGATATTAGCTTTAATGCCAAATATGGTAGCTTAATCATTATTGCCTCATTATTCTATGGAATACAAGTGAATATTATCAAATACCTCTTGAGCCATATACCATCGATTAATTTGGTTGCCATACAATTCTTTATTATTGGATTTCCAGCGCTCATTGTTTTATTTTTCTTTACTAACTTTACTCAAATCGCTTCTTTTGAGCCTGATTTTCTAGAAGGTTTATTATACGTGGGCATCCTCTCATTGGTAGCTACAGCATTGGCATTAATATTATTTTACAGGCTGGTGAAACTAGTAGACCCTGTTTTTTCATCAAGTGTCACCTACTTTATTCCAGCAATAGCAACACTTTGGGGGATTATCGATGGTGAAAAGATAGGCAGCACCTATTTTATATTCGTCACTATCATTTTACTCGGTGTATTCTTAATTAACAATAGAGAATTAAAAATCGTAAAAAGATTTCAAGCCAACAAATAACTATTGTAGGATATCCAATAAGTTTTCTTGCTTAATATAAATTTGCAAAGAGTCCACCAATGTCTGATACTCAACTCTATTAGTAGAATCTACTGGCTTTGCTGGAGTCGATTTCATTTTCAAAGGATTAATTGCAAGGCCATTTCTATAAACGCGAAAATCAAGGTGTGGTCCGGTAGCTAGACCTGTAGCTCCAACATAACCCACTAAATCACCTTGTTTTAATCGCTGACCAACATGAATACCCTTTGCAAAGCCTTTCAAGTGCATATATACTGTAGTATAATTGGCATTGTGCTTTACTTTAATATAATTTCCTCCTCCTCTTTTCTGATAGCCTTTTTTTATAACAGTTCCATCACCAATTGTATAAACTGGAGTTCCACTTGGAGCCGCATAGTCAATCCCATGATGAGGGCGATACTTTTTTAAAACTGGATGAAATCTATTATTACTAAAACCCGAACTAATACGACTGTATCTAAGAGGAGCTTTTAAAAATGTTTTTCTTAGGCTATTTCCCTTTTCATCGAAAAACTCTCCAATGGAATCTTGAACAAAATAATAAGCTTGATAGTCTGTGGAATAATGATTGAAATTAGCGGCATATACATTTCCAATGCCAATAGTATCTTCATCCACAATTAAATGCTCAAAAAGAACATTAAAATGGTCCCCTTTTCTAATTCCAAAAAAATCTACAGTCCAACTGTAAATATCAGAGAGCTCCATGGCCAACTGAGGATTGGCATTTTTCTTTTGCAAGGCTACCCAAAGTGAGGACTCAACAACTCCAGCAACGGTATCTAAAACTCGTCGAACTTCTTTTGCACCCTCCCAAGCCAAAACCGAATCGGCAAATTGAAAAACCACATAATCTACTCGATTTTTCTCATAAATCATATATTCGCATTTGGCAATACTATCATTAGATTTGAGGAGATGATAATTATTCCCTCTTCTAATTTTTTTGACATTAAAAATATCCTTAGAGTTCTCTACTAATTCTAGAATTGAAGAATAAGCAATTCCGTGATCACTTAAAATATCTGAAATATTCTCATTTTTTTTAATCCTAAATGTTTCAATCTCCAACGAATCCACATTTATATTGAAAAACAGATTTTCTTCAAGGGCTACGATATCATTTTCAACATGAAACTCCTCCTGTTGATCGACTTCATTTTTACATGAAACAAAGACTACCACTAAAAGTAGTATAAAAAAATATCTATAATTCATAAATGGATTTTAGTATGGGCCATAACGCAAATTGTTCAAGTTTATTTTTTTTTGAGATAATTCATATGAACAAATCGATGGCTTAAAATAAGGATTAGAAAATAAAAGGCTTATTTTTTGACGGGTTGAATTGGGTATTGAGCCATAATTTCTTTAACGGCTTTTGGAATACCTTTATCTCTTGAAGCGGCATTGTCATCAACAGTTCCTGAACCAACACTTTGCCATATTAATCTCTTTTCTGCTGCAGAGAAAATATCACAAACTAAAGTACCAGTAGTATAATCATACTGATGATAAGATGTAGTAGCAAAGCCACCACCCCATCCGCCATAACCACCATAACCAAAGCCACCATAACCATAGGCTCCACCATAACGGCTGCCATAATAATCGGTATAAGCTGTAGTGGCCGTTTTTTGCTGGGTCACTAAGAATAAAGAAACTTCAACATCACCACCAGTAGCGACATATTTCATACCACGTAATTCAAATTCATGAGCAAAGGCTGCTTCAATTCTTCTTTTATCAAAATCATTAATCAATTCATCACTGTTTTTACTCCATCCCAAATAGGAATAAGTTTTAAACTCTTGGAAATTTACACTACCATCGTATTCGGCAGTAACCTTGATACTACTACAAGAGCTAAAAATAAAAACGATAGCAATCAAACTAAGTAAATAATTCTTCATGGGTATTCAGATTTAATTCATTAATGTAAAGCAAATGTACAATAATATCTTATCTGCCGAAAAATGAGTTCGTCTCAAAATGCAAAGCTTTGTTAATTTTATTTAAAAGACCTCAATAATCATCAATTTTCCACCAAAATTGACAAAACCCTAAGCCTTGTATCTTTTATCTTCTAAATTTGTAAGCCATAAATATGGAATACCATGAACAAAGAACATCACCAGGAATTATTGGCACAATTTATAGAACACTTAGAATATACTGCTTTACAAAATAAGCTATCCTATAGAAAAGGAATGAAAATATATGAGATGGGACAATGTAGACTTATGACATCTAGCACCCATACCTATTCCTTTTCGGTGGAAGATGACTACGAAGACTTTAAAGTAGACATCAAATTTCGCGAGAAGGATATCGACACTCAATGCTCTTGTCACTCCATCAAAAGATGTTCTCATGTATATGCTGCTTCGTTTCAGACCCAACAGGAGATGAGTAGAACATTATTCATCTCTAATGATGATGCCGTTCAATATTCTAGAGATGGGATGATTAAGAGGGTGATTCAGGAAAGAGAAGAGAGAGCTTTAAAAGAAAATTATGAGATGGACTTTGGCGATAATATATTCGGCGAACATCTGCTACGAACAAATCAAAATAAATCATACCATTTGAGTTTTTATGATTTTAAGAAAAGGCTTGGATATTGTTCTTGTCCCGATTACCAAACCAACAAATTGGAGACCTGCAAACATCTAATATATGCTTTCAAAGAGTTCTCCAACCATCACGATATCAGTCAGCTTCCTCAACAAACTTATCCCTTTCTTGAAATATTTAGACATCCATTGAATGATTATCAAATTGCTTGGTTTTATCCACATCAACCTGAGCAAAAAGCTCAAAGCATTCTTGATAAATATTTTAACGAAAAACAGCTATTTAAAAAAGACAAGCTACACCTTCTTCATCACTTTTTGGAGGACATTCAAGACATTAAATCTGTCAATATACGTCCAGAAGTTAAAAGTTATATTTCAAATTATTTTGAGTCTAAATCACTCAGTGAATTATACTCCAACAAAGAAATCCCAGGAAGCCTTCTCAAAAAACCTATATTTGAATACCAGAAGCAAGGAATTCTATTTATCGCTTCAAGAAAAGGGAGCATTCTTGCCGATGAAATTGGACTGGGGAAGACAGCTCAAGCGCTAGGAGCTGCGCTCCTTAAAATAAAATACTCGGGGTTATTAGACATAACCATTCTAGCTCCAAGACACCTTCACCCGCACTGGGAGAAAGAAATGAAAAAATGGATACCTGATGACAAACTTATTTACTTTAACTTAACCTGTTTTGAGAATATTTCACAACATAACAATTGTGACTTTTTAATTATTGATGAAGCGCAAAAAATTGATGATTATGAATCTGGAATCCTTTCCCAAATACACAGGATAGAATACAAACATATCTTACTCATCACAGATAGTAAATTCGAAATTAGCCTGATGAAGTATTATGCCATGTCAGCATTTATCGACAAGTATTTACTTACACCCCTTTGGGAATTATCCTATAAGCATTGCTTATTCGACAGCAGTGACAATAGTAAAATATTGGCCTATCACAACTTAGAAATTATAGCCAAAAAACTAGAGGGAGTATATTTAAGAAGAGAGAAGTCAGAAATACTCAATCAGTTTCCAAAGGCAGACCTAGTAAGAATACCAGTTGATTTGGATAATGAGCTTAAACTAACACAAAGCAACCTTAGTAAAAGGCTTTTAAAATGGGTGAAGCAAGACAGAATCAACCATTACGATTTACTACAATTCAAAAACAATTTTAAACAACTATTAAGTCTAAGCCAGACCACTCGAAACACGGAATCTTCCAATATCGACTATCCAAAACCTAATGAATTTAGACATTTCATTTCTCATAAGCTAAATCTAAATCCAGAGGAAAAAGTGATTATATACGCCTCCTCAAAAACTATACAACATCAGATTCAGAGAATTCTATTGGAAGAACGAAAATCGGCGATAGTATTAGAGGCAGATTCAAACATAAATCCTGATGAATTTCAATTTTTAATCTGTTCAGACCAGTCAGAAATAAAATTACCTGAGGCAGATCATTTCATATATTATCACCTTCCCATACAAAATGGATTTCTACAAGAAAGAATTAAAATACAAACAGAAAACCAAGTAGGCATAGACAAAAGTCGTTTTTACATATTTGAGACTGTATCGAGTTTAGAATCTATCATTTTTCAATGGGAAAACAGCAAACCCTTATTTCTTAAACAGCTCTTGAGTTTTATCACAGAAAAAGATAACCACCATGAATTAAGTCTAAGACTTAAAGAAGAATTAGCTCATGAATTTAAAAATCTTATCCTTAAAGAAGAAGACATAGCGGACCTTTCAATTCAAACCAATCTTTTTGGTGAAAAGTTGAACAAAAAGAGTGCAGTTCAATTAAAACATACAGATAGCAGAAAACATCTAGGTCTAAATGATTTCTTTAATCATATCAGAAAAATCTATCCTGTTTTGGAGAAATTAACTGATGATGAAAAAGACATTATTTTCAATGGGAAAATGAGTTTAAAAGCAGACAAAAATGAAATCATCATTCACCTCAAAAAATCCTAATCAGAATTTCACAAAAAGCACTCTTCTCAAGCATGAAAAAAAACTATATTTGCATCTTGTTTTTTAAAAAAATATGATCGAATGAATTTTGTAGAAGAGTTGACTTGGAGAGGGATGATACACGACATCATGCCCGGAACAGATGAACAAATGGAAAAAGAAATGATTTCTGCTTACGTGGGTATTGATCCAACAGCAGATTCATTACATATTGGCCATTTAGTAGGCGTAATGATGTTGAAACATTTACAAATAGCAGGTCATAAGCCTTTAGCTTTAGTAGGTGGAGCCACAGGTATGATTGGTGATCCAAGTGGGAAATCTGAGGAAAGAAATTTGTTGAACGAGGAAGAATTGCGACATAATGAGGAATGTATTAAAAAGCAACTAAGTAAATTCTTAGACTTTGAAAGCGATATCGTTAATAAAGCCGAAATGGTGAATAATTACGATTGGATGAAAGATTTCAGCTTCTTAGATTTCATCCGCGACATTGGCAAGCATATAACCGTCAACTATATGATGGCTAAAGATTCTGTAAAGAAAAGAATTGGAGCAGACAGTAAAACCGGGATGTCATTTACTGAATTCACTTACCAATTGGTTCAAGGATACGATTTCCTCCATTTATACCAAGAGAAAAACTGTAAATTACAAATGGGTGGTGCCGACCAATGGGGAAACATTACAACGGGAACAGAAATGATTCGTCGTAAAGCCTCTGGAAAAGCATTTGCATTAACTTGTCCGCTGATCACCAAAGCTGATGGTGGAAAATTTGGAAAAACGGAAAGTGGAAACATTTGGTTAGATGCCGAAAGAACTACTCCCTATGCTTTTTATCAATTCTGGTTGAATACTTCTGATGCCGATGCTGAAAAATATATTAAGATCTTTACCTTATTTGGTAAAGAAGAGATTGAAACTTTAATAGCTCGCCATAGTCAAGAACCTCATTTAAGAGAATTACAAAAAACATTAGCCGAAGACATTACTGTTAGAGTTCATGGTCAATCAGAATTTGAAGCTGCTGTAGAAGCCTCTAAAATTCTTTTCGGGAAAGCCACAACTGATGCTTTAAAGAAATTAGACGAGCGTACTTTCTTGGCTGTTTTTGAAGGAGTACCTATGTTTGAGGTTCCGCAAGCTATATTTACTGACGGAATTGGAATCCTCGATTTCTTAGCAGAAGAAACAAAGGTCTTTAATTCCAAAGGAGAAGCACGCCGTATGTTGAAAGACAATGGAGTAGCCATCAACAAAGAAAAAGTAAAAGATACCTATGAGGTTTCTACTTCCGATCTTTTAAATAATAAATACGTATTGGTTCAAAAAGGGAAGAAGAATTATTTCTTGATTAAGATGGCCTAAGAATCATTTATAGAACATTAAAAACATATTAGAGAAAATGATAGAATAAGGTAGATGTCTTTATTCTATCTTTTTTTTATACCCATATTCAATTGACATGAAAGCACTTTATATACACGGACTTCATAGCAATCCAAATCCCGATAAGATAAAAATTTTAGAGGAGGCTGAATTAGAAATTATCGCTCCATTTATTGATTATGACAAGGAACAAGGTGCCGTTTATGAAAGGATAAAGGCTATCGCGGTAGAAGAACAAGTGGAAGTGTTAATTGGTAGTAGCATGGGAGGATTTATTGGCTTTTGGTTAGCAAAGGATTTGCAATTAGCAGCATTACTCTATAATCCAGCATTATATTTTGTATCTCTACAGCCATTCATTCCAAAACTAAAATCCATGTCAAACCCTCCCCTATTCTTTTGCTTAGGGGAGAAAGATGAAAGGGTAAATCCTAAAGAAGTTAAGAATTACCTAGCCAACATTAATCCAAGTGCTGAAAACATCAAAATCGTTAATGCTTCTTGGCTTGAACATGGAATAGATTTAACTACTTTCAGAAGTATGACCGCTTGGTTTTTAGCAGAAACTAAGAAAGTGTAAATCCGCTTCAAGCAGTAATAATCTCAGGGCAAAATTTTGATTGCTTGGTGGTTCTTTATGCGATAAAACAATCCAAAACTACAGCTTATGTGAACTGTGTTACTGGTCTAAATAAAAGCAATATCACAAAACTCCCAAAGAAGACACAAAACATAAACCCTCTATGTTTTTCTTAGTGGTTTTTGTGACTCCTTCGTGTTACTTTGTACAATAACAAAAATTCATTTATTAAATCCAGCGCAATGCCAATATCTTCTCTAGATATTCTGCATCAACTTCGTCAAAAGAGTTTTTATCGGCACTATCCACATCTAAAACCCCATAGATTTCTCCTTCTTTATTTCTTAAAGGAATCACAACTTCACTATTAGAACGAGAGTCACAGGCAATATGATCTGGGAAATCATGAACATCCTGCACCACCAAAGTCTTTTGCTGATTGATAGCTGCCCAACAAACACCTTTGTCTTTAGCCAATCGCATACAAGCCACTGGACCCTGATAATGGTCTACTAATAATTCACCATCTTTTAACAAATAATAGCCAGTCCAGAAAAAGTAATCCATCTTATTATGAAGCAATGCTATGATGGTCGCTCTTCTAGAAGGTTCATGCTCACAGGTGGCCATCAATTTCTCTATTTGTGAAAAAAGCCGCTGATAGCGGCCTTCTTTTTTCTTTTTATCCATTGGACAAATATATTATTTTTGGATTTTCAAATCAGAAAATATTCTGTTAAAAATGGAAACTGAAAGTAAGTTGACCTATTGGACCTATCTTAGTTTCAAAACCACCCTGTCGAGTCTTTTGTTCAGTATCATTTAAACTATTCTTATTCACATTTTTAGTGGCATACCCCTCTAATAATATATGATATTCAGTAGAAACAGAAAACATTGGGCTTATAAAATACTTGAACCCTAGAAATGGCTTCACACCATAAGTAAAAGTACCTTGTGTATTTTCAACAGTATAATCGGAACCTTCATAATTGGCATATCGGTATGATTCTGTGGCGATAGCTTCAATAGAAATAGTGGCATCTAATCCATAAAAGATTTGAGTTCTACCCAAATTACTATGCCATTCGTATCCAGCAGAAATTCTTTCTTTATGAGAGGCAAACTTCGAATCATCTTTATAATCATCACTACCATCTTGAATTTGATATTTCTGTGCTCTTGTTGCAATATTAACTTTTATTCTTATAGCGCCCTTTGTAAAATGGTGCTTATAACCTAAGCCCAAAGTTGGCCCATAGCTAATCTGAGGAAAATAATACTCAGAACTCATGTCATACAAATACAGATCAGTAAAAAGATTGTTTTTGGCAAAAATGTCATCAATTTGAACATTGAATTCATTTTTCTTTTGGAAATAATTGGTTTCTTGTGCTGATATATTCAAATTAAAAAACATAAGAGCAATTAGAGATAATAAAATTGTTTTTTTCATGTGTTTGTTTTTAAATACTAATTGATAATTTTTACAAATATATCAAAATACTAGTATATAAAAAAGCGTCCAAAGATTCCACTTTGGACGCTAATATTATTATTGAAGCAGATTAAATATCGAACTTAATACCCTGAGCTAAAGGCAAACTAGAACCATAATTAACACTATTGGTTTGGCGACGCATATATACCTTCCAAGCGTCAGAGCCTGACTCACGTCCTCCTCCCGTATCCTTTTCTCCACCAAAAGCACCACCAATTTCAGCACCTGATGTTCCAAGGTTTACATTGGCAATGCCACAATCGGAACCAGCAACAGAAAGGAATGTTTCTGCTTCGCGCATATCTAATGTAAAACATGCAGAAGACAAACCTTGTGGCACATCGTTCTGTATAGCTATTGCATTATGAATATCGCCAGAGTATTTGATAAAATACACAATTGGTGCAAAAGTCTCATCTTGAACAATTTCATAATGGTTCTCAGCTTCAGCAATACAAGGCATCACATAGTTTCCGCTTTCGAAACCAGGTCCTTCTAAAACTTCACCACCAAAGATTACTTTACCACCTTCTTTCTCTACTTGTTCCACTGCATTTCTGAATAGCTCAACTGAACCATTGTCAATCAGTGGTCCAATCAAATGACTTTCATCAAGAGGATCCCCAATCTTTGGTTTTAATCCTTCATAAGCATGGACAAATTTCTCTTTAACCTCCTCATAAATATCTTCGTGAATAATCACTCTCCGTGTTGAGGTACAACGCTGTCCAGCTGTACCAACAGTTCCAAATACAGTAGACATAATGGCCATCTGCAAATCAGCATTTGGTGTGATAATTACTGCATTATTCCCACCTAATTCGAGAATGGTTTTCCCTAGTCTTTTGCCTACAATTCCTCCTACTCTCTTACCAACAGCAGTTGAACCAGTAATCGACATCAAGGCAACTCTTTTATCAGCAATGAAATTGTCTCCCATAACTGAAGATTTTGCCACTACCAAATTGAATACCCCTTCTGGGACATTATTATCAATTAAAACTTGTTTAATAATATGCTGAGTGGCTAAAGCTGTGATTGGAGTTTTAGAGCTTGGTTTCCAGATGACCACATCACCAGCAATGGCTGCTAAAGCAGAGTTCCATGCCCAAACAGCAACGGGGAAATTATAAGAAGTAACAATTCCCACAATTCCCAATGGATGATATTGCTCAGACAAACGGTGATTTGGTCTTTCAGATTGTAAGTTAATACCATTCATCAATCTCGCTTGACCTACCGCAAAATCACAGATATCTATCATTTCCTGAACTTCTCCAAGACCTTCCTGATAGGTTTTTCCCATTTCTAAAGTCACCAGAGCGCCTAAGTCTTCTTTATTTTCTCTTAGGGCAATTCCTATTTTACGAACAATCTCGGCGCGCTCTGGAGCAGGAACCATTCGCCAAACCTTAAAAGCTGATTGTGCTTTTTGCACCACCATTTCGTAATCTTCAATAGTGCCATTCTGAACTTTTGCTATTTCCTTTCCATCAATTGGGGAAACAGAATTACTTATATTACCTACAGTTTCATACCACTGAGCTCCAGTAGAAACACCTTTATTTATTTTTTTGATACCCAAGCTTTTGAGAATGCCTGGAATGCTAATATTTTTCATTTATATATAATTTATTTTTTCGAACGGCAAATGTATACTGATTAGAAAAGATAGTTGGTGAATAAATTCCTAATAGAATGTGAAATAATCGATAGTCTACAAGTTTAAAATGGTCGATAACGAACAGTCCATGTTAGTCCCCGAACATAAAAAATGTTAAAGTAAAGCCTCTTAAAAAGGCAAAGCACTGAGGTCATGTATATTAAGTATAATGGTATGATTATAGATAAAAGAAGAAAAACGAATTTTATGATTTCGCTCAAAAACATCAACAAATCTTATTCTATAGGTTCCAATAAATTACACGTTCTGAAAGGTATTAACCTTGGGATTGAAAAAGGAGAATTGGTGTCCATTATGGGCTCCTCTGGTTCAGGAAAATCTACTATGCTTAACATTCTTGGTATACTCGACAATTATGACATGGGAGAATATTATTTAAATGGCAAGTTGATTCAAAATATGAGCGAAAAAAAAGCAGCACATTATAGAAATGAAATGCTGGGATTCGTGTTTCAATCTTTCAACCTCATCTCTTTTAAAAACGCCATGGAAAACGTTGCACTACCTCTTTATTACCAGAAAGTCAGTCGCAAGAAAAGAAACATCCTAGCTATGGAATATTTGGATAAGATGGGACTTAAAGAATGGGCTTTACACATGCCTAATGAATTATCAGGTGGACAAAAACAAAGATTAGCCATTGCAAGAGCACTAATTGCTCAACCTAAAGTAATTCTAGCCGATGAGCCAACAGGAGCACTTGATACCAATACATCCTATGAAGTGATGAAGATTCTGAAAGAGATAAACGACGATGGTATTACCATTATTTTGGTTACTCATGAAAGTGATATTGCGGCCATGACTAATCGTATCATTCGATTGAAAGATGGAGTGATAGAAAAGAATATTTATAATGGCGACTTAAAAAATTTCAGAACTCAAAACCTGTTGAATGAAAACGAAGTACAGAAAATTCATGAAACTCTCATATAGCATCAAAACAAGTATACCATGAAAACAAAAAGTCCTTTAAACACAAACTCCGTAGATAAAGCTCCCGATACATTAAGTGTATTGAGGGAGCATTATCTGCACATCGCCAAAGCCAGTGCTCAGATGATTAACTCATCAGAGATTAAAAGCTGGATGCAATACCGAAATAAAGTTGATCAGATTTTATTCCAAAACTAAAACCCATCCCTATGTTTGATCTGGATAAATGGCAAGAAATATTTGAAACCATCAAGAAAAATAAGTTAAGAACCATCTTGACTGGTTTTAGTGTGGCTTGGGGTATATTTATGCTGATCATCCTCTTAGGTTCTGGTTATGGCCTCGAAAACGGAGTCAAAAAAGAATTTGAAGGAGATGCTGTAAACTACCTTTCTATTAATGGTGGAGTAACCAGTAAACCATATAAAGGAATGAAACCTGGTCGATTTATCCAGTTTAAAAACGAAGATCACGACATCTTGGCGGGCTTGAGTAATGTAGACATGTCAGCGAGCAGAACAAGACTTTGGAGAATAAGCACCATCAATTACAAACAACAATACGGCACCTTCGATGTTTTCGCTATTTCTCCAGACTATAAATATGTAGAAGATTTAACTATGATATCTGGTAGATTTTTAAACAAAAACGACCAAGATAAAACTAGAAAAGTAGCTTCTTTAGGAAGAATTGTATATGAGGAGCTCTTCAAAGGAGAACCAGCTATAGATAAATACATCAATATTGGAGGAGTGCCATTTAAAGTAATAGGAGTATTCAACGATCCGGGTTCCGATCGTGATTTACAGCGAATCTACATTCCAACCAGTACAGGTCAACGGGTATTTGGAATGGGTGAAAGAGTGAATTCTATCCAACTGATGCTTGGAGATGCTAGCGTTGAAGAAAGCTACCAAACCGTAAGTGAAATAAAGTCCTCCATGTCGGATAAATTCAAATTCGACCCCAGTGATACTCGAGCACTTTTCATTTTTAATAGTATTGAGAATTATCAGCAATTTATGAATCTATTTGCCAGTATTAGAATTTTCATCTGGTTTATTGGCATAGGAACCATTATAGCTGGAATAGTAGGCGTGAGTAATATCATGATGATTGTAGTAAAAGAAAGAACCAAAGAAATTGGAGTAAGAAAAGCTTTAGGCGCGACACCTTGGTCTATCGTAAGTTTAATTCTTCAAGAGTCAATCATGATTACCGCTTTTGCAGGATATGTAGGACTGGTGTTGGGAGTCGGATTATTAGAGCTCATCTCTGGAAGTTTCTCTGGAGATAGTTATTTTGCCAATCCTGAGATAAATATAAATGTAGCATTAGGCGCTACCATCATACTCATTATTGCTGGGGCTTTAGCTGGATTTGTTCCTGCACGAAAAGCTGCTTCCGTTAAACCTGTTATTGCACTTAGAGACGAATAAGAAAGAAAAGCTATGAACTTCATCAATACAGATAAACTTCAGGAGATTTGGTTTACTATCAAACAAAATAAGCTGCGTACTTTCTTTACCGCTTTTGGAGTTTCATGGGGTATCTTTATGCTAGTGGTTATGCTTGGAGCTGGTAAAGGTCTTCATAATGGTGTGAGTACTGGAATGGGCGACATGGCCACCAATAGTATGTTTATGTGGGGCAATAGAACTACCGTTCCTTATAAGGGATTTCCTAGAGGTCGATTTGTTCAATTCGAAAATGAAGACACCAAAGCTCTAATCGATCAATTACCAGAGATAGAATACATAGCACCAAGGCTTCAAGTATTTGCTGCTCAAGGCCAAAACAATGTGGTTCGTAAAGAAAGAACAGCTGCCTATTCCATACAAGGTGATTATCCAGATTATAATAAAATAGATCCATCAAATATTCTTCAAGGTCGTTTTATCAATAATAATGACATTATCGACAAAAGAAAGGTGGTTGTTATTGGTGTTAGGGTTTTGGAAGAGATGTTCGATAAAGATGAAAACCCAATTGGTGAAAACATAAAAATTAGAGGAGTCTATTTTAGAGTGGTGGGAGTGTGTAGTTCAAAGAAAAATGACCAACAAGCCGAACAAGAAAACCAGCAAATATTTATGCCATTTACCACCATGCAATCTACCTATAATATGGGGAATCGAGTGGGCTGGTATTCTATAACAGCTAAGGAAGGGGCTTCCGCTGCTGAACTTTTGGAGAAAGCCAAGGTAGTTATAAAAAGTCGTCATTCAATTGCACCAGAAGATGGACGTGCCATTGGATCTTTTAATGTGGAAGAAGAATATTTAAAAATGGCTAGGCTATTTATCGGAATCAATGGATTGATATGGATAGTAGGCATTGGAACTTTATTTGCTGGAGTTATTGGCGTAAGTAATATCATGCTCATCATTGTAAAAGAAAGAACCAAAGAAATTGGAGTACAAAGAGCCTTAGGTGCAACTCCTTGGCATATCAGAAAGCAAATCATCATAGAATCGGTATTATTAACTTCGGTATCTGGTTATATTGGTTTGGTTGCTGGAGTTGGATTATTAGAATTGATAAACTATGCATTGATCGCTTTTGGGGCCAATACTGATATGTTTGCCCATCCAGAAGTTGATTTTGAAAAAGCAGTTACCGCCTTAATCATATTGGTTGTTTCTGGTGCCATAGCAGGATTAATACCAGCAAACAGAGCAGTGAGTATAAAACCAATTGATGCATTACGAGATGAATAATAACAGAGATAATAAATAAAACATAGAATAATGAAAACCTTCTTAAAAGTATTTTTAGTTTTAGTAGTCTTAGGGATTTTTGGATACACCCTTTATTTCCTTTGGGAAAAATCGCAAGAACAGCCTGTGGTATTTGAAACGGCTCAAGCTAGCGAATTAGATATTATTAAAAAAACCACAGCCACAGGTTCTGTTAAACCTAGAAAAGAAATTGAAATTAAACCAAAAGTTTCTGGTATTATCGAAGAGATTTATGTGGAGGAAGGCCAGATATTAAAGAAAGGTGATTTAATAGCTCGAGTAAAAATCATCCCTAATATGGTGAATTTGAATAATGCAGAATCACGAGTGGATAGAGCTAAGATTCAGCTGACTTTTAATAAAACAGTATATGACCGCCAAAAGGAACTTTATGAAAAAGGAGTCATTGCTCTTTCTGAGTTTGAACAAGCGGAAACCACCTTTCAGAATTCTCAAGAAGAAGTGGAAGCTGCCATCGACAATTTGGAACTGATTCGTGATGGACAAACCAGCAATTCCAATAGCAATACAAATACACTAATCCGATCTACTATTGAGGGAATGCTATTGGAAATCCCAGTGGAAGAAGGCAACAGTGTCATCGAAAGTAACACTTTTAACGATGGAACTACCATTGCCACTGTTGCTGATATGGGAGAAATGATTTTCGAAGGAAAAATTGACGAGTCAGAGGTGGGCAAGATAAAAGAAGGCATGCCCCTTATCCTTACCATTGGTGCTATTGAAGATGTGGAATTCGAAGCCATATTAGAGCATATTTCTCCTAAGGGAGTGGAAGAAAATGGTGCCGTACAGTTTGAAATTCGAGCTCAAGTTACCCTCCGTGAAGACTACTTTATTAGAGCAGGTTATAGTGCTAATGCTGCTATTGTACTCGACCGTCGGGATCAAGTTTTAGCCATTAGCGAAAGCCTACTCAGCTTTGAAAATGATACCATTTTTGTGGAAGTAGAAACCTCCCCTCAAGTTTTTGAAAAACGCATTATCAAAACTGGACTTAGTGACGGTATTAACATCGAAATTTTAAATGGTTTAACAAAAGAAGAAAATATCAAGAGACTTAATTAACAGAGGTGTTTTAATTCACAAAGTGTTAACATCATAGGATTCTTAATCCAAAATTATTTCTAGAATAATTTGAAATAGAGAGTTGCTCCGCAGCTCTCTATTTTTTTATTATATTTACAGCATCATTTTTCGGGAATCTTTCAAAAATGCATATATGAAAACACAATTATTCCTTTGGCTTAGCATACTCCCATTTTTTCTATTCGGGCAAATCAGCTCAGAAAGCATGAAATCGAATATTCAATCAAACGATCTCCTCATGTTTGGTGGTTCTGATTTAATTAAAGTGGAGGGGCAAACTTATATTGCAGGGGTTAGTGCAGTTGATGTTGGAACTAAAAAGATGTCCTCTCTAGTCAGAGTTGGAAAGATAAAAGCCGAAAGAGAAATTGTCATTTTTATCAATGGATCAAATATCACCTCTTCCACAGAATCATATATCAAAGAAGAACTAACTACAATAAATGATTCAAGCTCCATCTCTACTGTAGATACTTTTGTAGAATCTATTCGAGAAGAAGCCGATGGTTTTGTAAAAGCTATGAAACCAGCCGGATATTGGTATTCCGAAGATAAATCTGTTTTTTATTATGCCATTTATAAAGAAGTAAACCTTAAATAAAATCATAGGGTTACCCATTTAAGTCTCGTGTAATTTAATCGAAGCGTAAGCAATCGGTT